>NZ_SIXC01000035.1 GCF_004309735.1 Desulfovibrio legallii | reverse complement strand
TGGAAACCTTCTGTAATGCCGTTATTCCGAGTAAAACGGAACATTCTGGCCACTTCTTCCCGCCAATTATGCAACGTCTTGCCCAGGGTGCGCAACGGCGCGAAGGGTGTTTTTCGAAGTTGATCAATTTTATTCAATAATTCAGCCACATATCTGGGCAGGAATCGACGTTTTGCGCCCGGACACGCAATAAATCCGCGGTTTCATGCAAAAACTCGTACAGCGATTCAATGTCTGGTCTGGTGCGTGGATATCACTTACATCCCCATGCGCAAAGGCTTTCTGTACCTGGTGGCCGTTATGGACTGGCACAGCAAAAAAGTGTTGTCCTGGAGACTTTCCAACACCATGGACGCTGATTTCTGCGTCGCGGCCCTGGAAGAGGCCTTGGCGAAAAA
>NZ_SIXC01000034.1 GCF_004309735.1 Desulfovibrio legallii | reverse complement strand
GGTGACCTGGGTCGTGTCTTCAGCCACGCTCGCCGTGGACGCCGCCACCGTGGGCGCGTCGTTGGTGCCCCTGATGGTGATGGTCAGGTTGTTGGTAGCCGTGCCGCCGTGGCCGTCGCTCACCGTGTAGCTGAGGGTTTCCGTCAGGGTGTCGTTGACGCCCAGGGCCTGCACCGCAGCCAGGYCGTTGTTCAGGGAGTAGGTGTAGGAGCCGTCGYCATTGAGGGTAAAGCTGCCGTACTGACCGGCGGTTYCCGTCTGCGCCACATAGGTCGGGGTGTCCGTGCTGTCCACATCCGTGGGCGCGGGCAGCGTGCCGRTGACCTGGGTCGTGTCTTCAGCCACGCTCGCCGTGGACGCCGCCACCGTGGGCGCGTCGTTGGTGCCCCTGATGGTGATGGT
>NZ_SIXC01000033.1 GCF_004309735.1 Desulfovibrio legallii | reverse complement strand
TTCACCGTTGAGAATACATATTCTCAACGGTAATCTGTTCCAGGGCATTTCAAAGATGAAATGCCCTGGCGGTTGCGTAAGCAGCCGCCCGCCGTGTAGGCGCAAGCGCAATTTATTTGCACGTTTAAGCGCCAGAACGAGTGTGTCTTCACCGTTGAGAATACATATTCTCAACGGTAATCTGTTCCAGGGCATTTCAAAGATGAAATGCCCTGGCGGTTGTGTAAGCAGCCGCCCGCCGTGTAGGCGCAAGCGCAATTTATTTGCGCGTTTAAGCGCCAGAACGAGCGTGTCTTCACCGTTGAGAATACATATTCTCAACGGTAATCTGTTCCAGGGCATTTCAAAGATGAAATGCCCTGGCGGTTGYGTAAGCAGCGAAATGCCCTGGCGGTTGCGTAAGCAGCCGCCCGCCGTGTAGG
>NZ_SIXC01000032.1 GCF_004309735.1 Desulfovibrio legallii | reverse complement strand
GGATATCACTTACATCCCCATGCGCAAAGGCTTTCTGTACCTGGTGGCCGTTATGGACTGGCACAGCAAAAAAGTGTTGTCCTGGAGACTTTCCAACACCATGGACGCTGATTTCTGCGTCGCGGCCCTGGAAGAGGCCTTGGCGAAAAACGGTAAGCCCGATATCTTCAACACCGATCAGGGCAGTCAGTTCACYAGTTTCGCATTTACCAACGTTTTGCGGGAGAACGGAATCCGTATCTCCATGGACGGCCGGGGCCGCTGGCTGGACAATGTCTTCATCGAACGCCTCTGGCGCTCGCTGAAATATGAGTGCGTGTACCTGAACGCTTTTGAGACCGGCTCGGAGGCCCGTGYGGGTATTGGAAGGTGGATTGACTTTTACAACCGTTTCCGGCCGCACAGCAGCCTGGGTGGAGTCCCCCCGGAACGTTTTCATGAACAAGGACTTTTAAAGGCAGCCTGATAAGGGTAAAACTAGCTAACAAAGCGCTATTTGCTGTCCGAACAATGGGGACCACCTCT
>NZ_SIXC01000031.1 GCF_004309735.1 Desulfovibrio legallii | reverse complement strand
TGTAGAGTGTCAATACGTTGTTCACCCTCGCTCCAATTTTGAAGCCGGAGGTTTCCTGCCAAGAGCCGTGTGAGGACGCGAATAATTGTAGTGATGCGTCCATATGGGCAAGTTGGCTGCCCTTTTCCATGAGTGGGTGTACGTTTCGGCGTATGCCCACTCGTTCAATGCCGTCCTGATGAAGCGCTCAGCCTTACCATTGGTCTGTGGTCGGTAAGGCCGGGTGCGCTTGTGCTTTATGCCAAGCTCGCGGCAGGCATCGCGAAACTTCCAAGACTTGTAGCAAGCGCCATTGTCCGTAAGCACACGCTCCACTCTGATGCCGTGCGAGGCATACCAGGCAACGGCAAACCATAAAAACTCTATGGCCGACTCCGCAGTTTCATCCGGCAGTATTGCCGTATATGCCGCCCTGGAGGCGTCATCCACACATACATGCAAATATTCCCAACCTGGCCGCCGCCGCCGCACTTGCCGCGTCCCAGCCTTCCTATGCCCAACACCATCAATTTTGCCGAGACGCTTGATGTCCAGATGGAGCATCTGGCCCGGCTTCTCCCATTGATAACGCCGTATCGGCTCTTTTTTCTCCAAAGAAGAAAGCCGGGAGCAGCCAAGCTTACGTAAAGCGCGGAACACTGTACTGCGGCACAGACCAAGGCGTAGTGCGATTGCGTCACCAGTCTGTCGTTTTTTCCTCAATTCAAAAATTTCGGCAAGGTCCATCTCCGTCAGACGATTTCTACAGCATCGCGGCCGAGAAGAGGCATCCGCCAAAGAAGCAACGCCTCCTTCACGGTATCGTTTCATCCATTTTCTGGCGGTTCGCAGGGTTACGCCAAATCCCGCCGCTACGGTGGCGGCGGGATTGTCCCGCATCCGGCGCACCATTTCTTCTCGACTACGAACCGTCAGTTTGGCATTCTTATGGCTGTTCACCCTTTCCCCCTCTCGGTTTGCTGTTGTCTGTTAACTCCAGCTTTACCGATTTGGGGAGGGTGAACAACCTATTGAAACACTACA
>NZ_SIXC01000030.1 GCF_004309735.1 Desulfovibrio legallii | reverse complement strand
GCCGGCACGGTGGCCGACGGCGACCTCAACGCCCGGCTGGATCTGCGTCTGAAGAATGAAATCGGCAAGCTGGCCGACGCGCTGCGCACCATGGTAGAAAACCTCAAGGCCAAGATTGCCGAAGCGGACGAAAATACCCGCAAGGCACAGGCTGAATCGGAACGCGCGGCACAGGCCACGGCCGARGCTGAAGCCGCCCGYGCSGCYGCCGAACGCGCCAAGGCCGAAGGCATGCTCCAGGCCGCCGRTCAKYTGGAAGGCGTGGTGGTCACGGTGAACACGGCTTCAGAACAGCTCTCCGCCCAGGTGGAACAGTCCAGCCGCGGGGCCGAACGCCAGAGCGCCCGCGCCAGCGAAACGGCCACGGCTATGGAGGAAATGAACGCCACGGTGCTGGAAGTGGCCCGCAACGCCGCCGAAGCCGCGGATTCGGCCAAAAACGCCAAAACCAAGGCCGAAGACGGCGCTGGCGTGGTGGCCCAGGTGGTGGAGAGCATCGGCAATATGCGCCATCAGGCTCTGGGCCTCAAGGATGAAATGACCGTGCTGGGCCAGCAGGCCGAGAGTATCGGCCAGATTCTGGGCGTCATTTCCGACATTGCGGACCAGACCAATCTGCTGGCCCTCAACGCGGCCATTGAAGCGGCCCGCGCCGGAGAGGCCGGACGCGGCTTTGCCGTGGTGGCCGACGAAGTGCGCAAGCTGGCGGAAAAAACCATGACCGCCACCAAACAGGTGGGCGACGCCATCCACGAAATCCAGTCCGGCACGCGTAAAAACGTGGACAACGTGGACCAKGTWGTTCAGGTGGTGGTCAGCACCACAGAKCTGGCCGGYAAATCCGGCGAAGCCCTGCACGAAATCGTGGCTCTGGTGGATACTACCGCCCAGCAGGTGCAGTCCATCGCCACCGCGGCCGAAGAACAGTCCTCCGCCAGTGAGGAGATCAACCACTCCATTGAGGACGTGAACCGCATTTCTGCCGAGACCTCCGCCGCCATGCGCCACGCCTCTGCCGCCGTGACCGAACTGGCCCAGCAGGCGCAGGTGCTGCGCGGCCTTATCGATCAGATGAAGCAGGGCTAAGAGCCTGAAAGACTGTGGGGG
>NZ_SIXC01000029.1 GCF_004309735.1 Desulfovibrio legallii | reverse complement strand
GGTAATCCTCCCATTTTTAGGAGCACTTACAAGTAGAGCCTAAGACACCTGTGCGAGCTTCATGGCGGGAGTTATGCCGCCAATGCCCATGTTGGGGCGCTCGTTATTATAACTCCAGAGCCATTTGGTGGAAAAATCCTGTATTTCTTCAAGACTCTCAAAGAGATATTGGTTGAGCCAGTCATAACGCACTGTTCGGTTATACCGCTCGACATACCCATTTTGTTGCGGATTTCCCGGCTGGATATACCGCAGGCGGATTCCCCTCTGCCCGGCCCAGGTTTGCAGCTTGGCGCTGATATATTCCGGGCCATTGTCACAACGGATTTCTTTGGGGCAGCCACGCCATTCAATAATTTGCTCCAGCGCCTTGATCACTCGTTCAGACGGGAGGGAAAAATCAATCTCCATCCCCAAGCCTTCCCGGTTGAAATCGTCCAGTACGTTCAATAGCCGGATGCAGCGGCCATTTTGCAATTGGTCATGCATGAAATCCATAGACCACACTTCATTCATGGCGCTTGGCACAAAAAGCGCCTCCGGTTTCTCACGGTACAAACGTTTTCTGGGCTTGATCCGTAAATTCAGCTCCAGTTCCTTGTATATGCGATACACTCGCTTATGATTCCACACATAGCGTTTAACATTCCTGAGATACAAAAAACACAGGCCAAAGCCCCAATTTTTCTGACTCTGTGTCAAGCCTAAGAGCAGATCAGCTATCAGCGCATTATCGTCAGATAATTTGCGCTTATAATGATAGCAGCAGTAGCTTATTTTAAACGCTTCGCACGCCTGGCGAACGTTCATTATCCCATTTGTTACTGTTTTTCTGGCCGCCTCAACTCGTTGAGACGGCCTTACCATTTTTTTGTGAGGGCTTCCTGGATAACTTCATATTTGAGTTGCGTTTCGGCATACATCTTTTTCAGGCGGGCATTTTCCTTCTCCAGCTCTTTCATCCGAGCCATGAGCGGAACATCCATGCCGCCATATTTTGCCCGCCATTTATAAAACGTGGCGCTGCTTATGCCGTGTTCGCGGCAAAGCTCGGTCACGGGGATCCCATTCTCGGCCTGCTTCAAAATTCCCAAAATCTGGCTGTCAGAAAATCTGGACGCTTTCATGTAAAATCTCCGTTCGGGTCAGTATCGGAAATTCTACCCATAAACGCTACTTCTTTTTGGGAGGATTACC
>NZ_SIXC01000028.1 GCF_004309735.1 Desulfovibrio legallii | reverse complement strand
GATGGAAACCTTCTGTAATGCCGTTATTCCGAGTAAAACGGAACATTCTGGCCACTTCTTCCCGCCAATTATGCAACGTCTTGCCCAGGGTGCGCAACGGCGCGAAGGGTGTTTTTCGAAGTTGATCAATTTTATTCAATAATTCAGCAACATATCTGCGGCAGGAATCGACGTTTTGCGCCCGGACACGCAATAAATCCGCGGTTTCATGCAAAAACTCGTACAGCGATTCAATGTCTGGTCTGGCGGCAAAGTATGTTCGTAGTCGCTCTTTTTGGGCGTCTGTTAATCGATCTCTGCGGGTCAGTAAAATACGCATCATGCCGCCGCGCCCATGAGCAAGATGTTTTTCATCAATTTCTTTGCATAGCTCTGAAAAGTGCTGATTCACCAGCCTGATAACATGAAACCTGTCCGCAACAATGCGCGCATTGGGAAACCATTCCCGCACTAGTCGGCGATACGCAGAATTCATATCAATACAGACCATTTTTACCTTATGACGGCCTTGCAGCGACTGCAAAAAATCGCGCATATCGGCGGCGCTGCGCCCCTTAACCACATCAAAGACCCTACGCCGGGCCAAATCGCAAAACGTGGTTGCAAAGCCCTGTCTGCGCGTGAATCGGTGCTCATCAATCCCTAGAATGCGCGGGCAGGTGCGATTTACCCAGTGGCTGCTCGTGTGCTGCATCATCTGGTGGTAGTAGCGCTCCACGCTGGCTACGCCTATGCGGTGTTCGTTGGCGATTTCCTTGCAGGAAATGCCTTTGTTATATGCCTGAAAAATATTGCGCTTGAGCAGTTCTGTTGTTCTGCTCCACACTTTTATACCTGCAAGCCTGGTATTAAAATATCTACCGCAGCTTTCACATCGGTATTTATGGCAACGAACCAACAACCGAGACGCCCTTCCATGAATGGAAATATTCCGGATTGACCTCCAGAATGAGTCCTTTATGCGTAGCTTTTCGCATGCGCAGTGTGGGCAAGAGTTCTTGCCAGTCCACTTGGCCTCAAACACCGGGGGAACGTGACTGACCACTTTTTCGATTGCAAAATCCCGCAAGCCAATTAAGAATCTTTCCACAGGGCCTTCTCTTTTTTCTTTGGTCGGAAAATAAAGGTTGCCCTGGTGGGCATACCGGCTTTGCTTGGTATGCCCATTTTTTCTTGGGGACGCTATGCCCCCGTCTTTGAGGTAGAGCC
>NZ_SIXC01000027.1 GCF_004309735.1 Desulfovibrio legallii | reverse complement strand
TGAGGACGTGAACCGCATTTCTGCCGAGACCTCCGCCGCCATGCGCCACGCCTCTGCCGCCGTGACCGAACTGGCCCAGCAGGCGCAGGTGCTGCGCGGCCTTATCGATCAGATGAAGCAGGGCTAAGAGCCTGAAAGACTGTGGGGGGAGGGCACTTTGGGTCAGCTTAGCCCGTTACGACGAAGGAAATTACGGGCGAAGACAGCAGCGCGCAAAAGTGCCTTTCCCCCCACACCCTCCCTTCATTCTTCAAAAAAATTTTCTTCCCTCGCAGCACCGCCTGGGCGCACCTTGGAGAGAAAAAGGCGGGTTGTCCCGTTTTGTCGGCCGCTCTGTAGCGGCTTCAGATGTGTCTGCCTTCCCGATGACATCCTTTCTTGCATTTGCTCCCTAAATATCCTATAGGCGCAACGTATATAAAGTTTATCGTGTTTTATCCGATTGCTAAATGAGACGTTTATTCTGACATCGGCAGTGCGACGGCAGGGACCCAAGGCAGCCGGCAGTCGCCGTGTGCGGCTGCCGATCAGGGGAACCTGGCGGCACGCAGACAGGCTTTTCAATGGGAATCGCCTGGCTGGGGTTGCGGGTGGGGCGCCCGAGACCTCGATGTTCCAGACGACAACAGGTTTTTTGTAATGGAGTTGAGGATGGCCCACAGTATTCGCATGACGTTGTTGCTTTTGATCAGCGCAGTTATTCTCCTTATCCAGTCCGCTCTTGTTGGTGTGGTGGCCAAATTGTCTTATGAAGCCAATATGGAATCCCGCACACATGAGATGGGTCTGATGGTGGAGACAATAGCAAAGTCCATGGGAGACTTTGGCGAACAATTATCCACGCTTGTCAATGGAGTGTCAAAGGCGCCAAAAGTGCGTCAGTATCTGGAAACCGGCGACGGCGTGGAGGGCTTGTCCGTTTTTATCGCTGCCATGTCGCAGTCTTCGGCAAGTATCAACACGCTCTATGTTTTTGACGCTACGGGCCAGCAGCGGATTGTCTGCGCACAGGGCAAGATGGTGGAAAAACATAATAATCTGTCCAATCGCGAATACATACAGGCGGCCCTGGCCAATAAGCGCGGCTTCAGCTCCACTCCCACCAAAAGTTTTGCCACGGGCAAGATCATCGTCAGTGTGACTGCCCCGGTGCTGGACGCCGGCGGCAAGGTACTGGGCGGCATAGGCATGTCTTACGCCATTGATGAACTGGAAAAAAATTATATTCAGAGCATCAAAATGGGCCAGTCTGGCTACCCCTACATTATTTCTCCCAAGGGTATTTTTGTGGCCCACCCGGACAGCAGCCTGGCGCTGCAGGACCACAGCGCCAATCCCGGCATACGCGATATGTTGGGTGCGCCTTCCGGGCAGGGCGTGTCCTTCCAGCGCAACGGMGTGGATAAAATGCTGGCCTGGTACACAGTGCCCTACTGGAACTGGAAGGTGGCCCTGGTTATGGATACGGCCGAAATCCAGGCCCCGGCGGTGCAACAGCGCAACGTTATGCTGGGCCTGGGGCTGGGCGCTATTGTGCTGCTTGTGGCGGTTTCGCTGCTGGCTCTGGAAAAAATCGCCATCCGGCCTTTGCGCCAGTTGCAGGCCTATGCCGGCACGGTGGCCGACGGCGACCTCAACGCCCGGCTGGATCTGCGTCTGAAGAATGAAATCGGCAAGCTGGCCGACGCGCTGCGCACCATGGTAGAAAACCTCAAGGCCAAGATTGCCGAAGCGGACGAAAATACCCGCAAGGCAC
>NZ_SIXC01000026.1 GCF_004309735.1 Desulfovibrio legallii | reverse complement strand
ACTTTTACAACCGTTTCCGGCCGCACAGCAGCCTGGGTGGAGTCCCCCCGGAACGTTTTCATGAACAAGGACTTTTAAAGGCAGCCTGATAAGGGTAAAACTAGCTAACAAAGCGCTATTTGCTGTCCGAACAATGGGGACCACCTCTATGTTTCCAAATTATATGGCGTTTTGATTGTGCGGGGGAGTTTTGAACTTTGGCTCATTAGCCAGACTACACGAAATAATGGAGGGCTCATGTCAAGGGAAATGCGTCACCTTTCAGCAAAATGGGCAAATGGTGTACATTGGCCAAAGCGCCTTGAATGGATAGAAATCTCAGGAATTAGGGGATGGTCCGGGCACAGAGTTGAATTTAAATACCCAATCACGGCGATTGTTGGGGAAAATGGGTCTGGAAAAAGTACTATTCTCCAAGCGTCTGCTTCGAGCTATCGTAGTCCAAATGTTGACAACAACTTGTTTGCATCACGGTTTTTTCCTGATACCCCTTGGGATCATGTTGTAAGTGCTGAGATTAAATATAGTGTTCGTGAGGGGGGTGGTTCTTTTGTTGGTAGCGTACGAAAACGTACTGGTAGATGGAGAGGCAACCCGGAGAGGCGGGAAAGGCTTGTTTATTACATTGACTTAAGTAGGATTCAACCCCTGGCTGCCCGCTCTGGTTACTCAAGAATTGCTAAAGCCAACCTCAGAGAAGGGAATGCCCGGCAATTCCCCAATGATGTCACAGAACGCCTTTCTACAATAATGGGCAAGGCATATGATAGTGCCAGAATGGCTACGGCAGAAGATGATCCAAATAGGTTGGTTCCAGTAATCCAGAGGGGGACGCAGCCGTATTCGGGATTTCATCAAGGGGCTGGTGAACTCACTGCGACAGAATTACTAGCGCATAATTTTCAGCGATATTCAATTGTAATAATTGATGAAATAGAATCTTCTTTACACCCTCGTGCGCAGCGCAGGCTAATCCGTGATATTGCCAACATCGCTCGAGACAAAGAAATACAAGTTATTGTCTCTACCCACTCCCCTTATGTCCTTGAAGAAATCCCTCCTGAAGGACGTATCTATATTGTTGAGACAGACGATGGAAAATCGACTGTTACCGGTGTAAGTCCAGAGTTTGCGATGTCAAAAATGGATGAGGAAAATCATCCAGAGGTTGATATTTATGTCGAGGACGATGCTGCAAGAATAATGGTCAACGAAATTGTTGTTCATGAAGATAAAAATATAGCACCAGTAATATCAATAACGGCATTTGGTACCGCAACTGTCGGTATGAATCTTGGTTTAATGGTATCTCAAAACAGGTTTAGACGACCATCAGTAGTTTTCCTTGATGGAGATCAAGACAACGCTCCTGGCGTATCAATCTTGCCCGGGGGAGATGCTCCAGAACGAGCGATATTCGATGTATTATGTTCTGCTAGCTGGCCTGACATCGCCAACCGTCTGGGGAGAGGTAACGCAGACGTCATTGATGCTCTGACCAGAGCAATGGCGCAACCTAATCATCATGACTGGCTAAAGAGCGCAGCCAACGATCTCGTCGTGGGAACAGACCATTTATGGCAAGTTATGTGTGCATCGTGGGTTTGCAATTGTGCGACTCAAGCAGAGCTGGACAGCGTTATGATGCCGATAAAGGATACACTTCTGCCTCAATAAAAGAAAGGGCCGCCCTGAAATGGGTGGCCCTTTCTTGTCTTGCTCAGAGAGGTGGTCCCCATTGTTCGGACAGCAAATAGCGCTTTGTTAGCTAGTTTTACCCTTATCAGGCTGCCTTTAAAAGTCCTTGTTCATGAAAACGTTCCGGGGGGACTCCACCCAGGCTGCTGTGCGGCCGGAAACGGTTGTAAAAGT
>NZ_SIXC01000025.1 GCF_004309735.1 Desulfovibrio legallii | reverse complement strand
ATTTCCGTGGCCACGTCCACATCGGAAATGCGCGATTCCGCCGCCTGCAGGTTTTCTGCCTGGGTAGTCAGGTTGCTGATGGTGTTTTCCAGCCGGTTCTGCAAAGCGCCCAAATGCGCCCGGATGGCGTCCTTGGAAACCACGGCGTCGTTGATGCCCACCAGAGCGCTCTGGGCCGCATTCTGGGTGGAGACCGTGTAGGCCAAGCTGCCTTCTGCGGCGCTGTTGCCCACACCCAGAGCCGAGGCCGTGCTCGTGCCGATCTGGATGTAGTAGTAGTCCTCGTCCGAGTCGTTCATGGTCCCGAAGTGGATCTTCATCTTGCCCGTGGCGGTCAGATCGCTGCCGTCGTGTGTGTCGCCGGACAGGTTGCCGTCAAGCAGGTGGATGCCGTTGAAGTCCGTGGCATTGGCGATTCGGGTAATTTCCGAAGCCATGGCCTGGTACTCCGAGTCGATCATGAGCCGCTGGGTGGAGTCGTAGGTGCCGGTGGCCGCTTGTTCCGCCAGTTCCTTCATGCGGGTCAGCTTTTCGTCGATGACGCCCAGGGCGCCGTCGGCGGTCTGGATGAGGGAAATGGCGTCGTTGGCGTTGCGCACGCCCTGTTGCAGGGCGGCCACATCCGTGCGCATGAGCTCACGGATGGCCAGGCCGGCGGCGTCGTCCGCCGCGGAGTTGATGCGCAAGCCAGAAGACAGACGCTGGGTTGAGGTTTGCAGATTGCTGTAGTGGTCCGTCAACGTGTTCGCCACGTTGGTGGCCATCTGGTTGTGATTGATATACATGACATTCCTCCTTGAATGTGCTGTCAGCCCGGCGGCGCACTGCGCGCGTCCGCTTCCGTGCGGACTGCCGCCGTTGCGGCCCGCCGTGGGGCGGGCCTCCTCCCTCCGGGAGTAGGGTTGTGTCGCCCGCGTTCTACCGGTTCCGCTGCCGGTTGCGCGGGTGGACGGTCCCAAACCTGGGGCGGTTGTCGTTTTGCTCGTGGCGGCGCAACGGCAAGTTTTGCCCCCAAACCTGCACAGCACACCTAGCAGAATCCGTGCCAGCTTCTCGGTCTCTTTTTGTTGTGTCGCAGTCGGTTACGCCGCGCGGCCCTGCGTTGGGGCATTGTCAAAATCCTGGCGGCAGCGCTGTGGGTATACAAAACTTTTCCACAGCATCTTGACGAAGCTAACTTCTGTTTTATCTATTGGATAGAAAGATTTGCACAGGAGGTTTATGATTATGGCCACTACAATGCGTCTTCCCCGTCGTTGGTTCGCGCCGCGCGAGAATATCGCCCCGGCAGCGCCCTTCAGGGACGATATGGACAAAATTTTTCAGGCCATGTTCAACGGTATGGCGGCCCCGTGGGAGGCCATGAACGAGATGCTGCCCTTCTGGCGGCACCAAAAGGCAGAAAATGCCCTCTTGCCCGACATGGATCTGACCAGTGACGACAAGGCTTATACCCTGCGCATGGAACTGCCTGGTGTGGAGCCGGAAAATGTTGCCGTGGAAGTGCGTGAAAACGCCTTGGTCGTTTCTGGTGAGAAAAAACGGGATAGTGAGGAAGAAAATAAAAATCAGCATGTTATGGAGCGAGTCTACGGTTCCTTCCAGCGGGTGCTGGCTCTGCCCGATGATGCCGATGTGGACAGCATTGCCGCCACGCACAAAAACGGCGTGCTGAGCGTCGTCATTCCGCGCAAGGCTCCGGCTGCGGCAGAGGCGAAAACTATTGAAATCACCAGGGCCTGAGCGCCGGGCGGTCTCTGCCGCCCCGGCTGCCGGGGAGGGCCGTAACGGCCCTCCGGGCCCCCATCCCATCCGGGGCCACCCCAGGCCCCGGAGCGCGAAAGCCGCCGTTTTGCGGCACATCCTCCTCCTCGCGGGCCAGCGCTCCGGCCCGTGCGCGCCCCCGCCGTTCTGGCGGGGGCGCTTTTGGTTTGGAAGTTTTGTTCAAAGAACGAAAAATCCTGGCCCGCTTTTGCGGACCAGGATTTTTCGTAGCCGCGCCCTCTCCGGCGGCGCGGCCTGTGTGGGCTTTGCGTCCTTCCCCACGTGCGGCGTTTAGCCGCCTATGAGCGAAAGCGCCATCTGTGGCATGCTGTTGGCCTGCGAAAGCATGGCCACAGCGGATTGGGTGAGGATCTGATTACGCACGAAGTTCGTCATTTCCGTGGCCACGTCCACATCGGAAATGCGCGATTCCGCCGCCTGCAGGTTTTCTGCCTGGGTAGTCAGGTTGCTGATGGTGTTTTCCAGCCGGTTCTGCAAAGCGCCCAAAT
>NZ_SIXC01000024.1:2500-5201 GCF_004309735.1 Desulfovibrio legallii | reverse complement strand
TGAGCAATCTTTGGCGACGGCCTACTTTCCCACATGACGTTATGCAGTATCATCGGCGATGGAGAGCTTAACTACCGAGTTCGGAATGGGTTCGGGTGTACCCTCTCCTCCATGGTCACCAAAGAAATTTGTCAAAAATATAATTGACAGGGAAGGAAGGAAGTTAATTTCAAACAAGCCGCACGGGCTATTAGTACTGGTCAGCTCCACGCCTCGCGGCGCTTCCACCTCCAGCCTATCGACGAGGTAGTCTACCTCGGCCCTTCAGGGATTGCTCCAGGGAGAACTTATCTTAAGGCAGGCTTCCCGCTTAGATGCTTTCAGCGGTTATCCCTTCCGCACATAGCTACCCTGCTGTGCCGTTGGCACGACAACAGGTCCACCAGGGGTGCGTCCATCCCGGTCCTCTCGTACTAGGGACAGGCCCTTTCAATTCTCCAGCGCCCACAGAAGATAGGGACCAAACTGTCTCACGACGTTTTAAACCCAGCTCGCGTACCACTTTAAACGGCGAACAGCCGTACCCTTGGGACCTGCTTCAGCCCCAGGATGTGATGAGCCGACATCGAGGTGCCAAACCGCATCGTCGATGTGAACTCTTGGATGCGATCAGCCTGTTATCCCCGGCGTACCTTTTATCCAATGAGCGATGGCCCTTCCATACGGGACCACCGGATCACTAACACCTACTTTCGTACCTGCTCGAGATGTCTCTCTTRCAGTCAAGCTCCCTTTTGCGTTTGCACTCGACGGCTGGTTTCCAATCAGCCTGAGGGAACCTTTGCATGCCTCCGTTACTCTTTAGGAGGCGACCGCCCCAGTCAAACTACCCACCAGACACTGTTCCCTCACCGGATCACGGTAGAGGGTTAGGGACCTGAAAAAACAAGGGTGGTATTTCAACAATGACTCCCCCCATACTAGCGTACAGGGTTCACAGTCTCCCACCTATCCTACACATGCTGGTCCAAATCCCAATGTCAAGCTATAGTAAAGGTGCACAGGGTCTTTCCGTCTTTCTGCGGGTACACGGCATTTTCACCGCGACTTCAATTTCACCGAGTCTCTGGCCGAGACAGTGTGGAGATCGTTACGCCATTCGTGCAGGTCGGAACTTACCCGACAAGGAATTTCGCTACCTTAGGACCGTTATAGTTACGGCCGCCGTTTACCGGGGCTTCAATTCGGAGCTTCGCTTGCGCTGACCCCTCCTTTTAACCTTCCGGCACCGGGCAGGCGTCAGTCCGTATACGTCGTCTTTACGACTTGGCACAGACCTATGTTTTTAGTAAACAGTCGCCACCACCATTTCTCTGCGGCTCCCTCGGGCTGGTTAAGTGAATCAACTTTACCCAAAAGAGCACCCCTTCTTCCGAAGGTACGGGGTTATTTTGCCGAGTTCCTTGGCCAGAGTTCTCTCGAGCGCCTTGGATTATTCATCCCACCCACCTGAGTTGGTTTGCAGTACGGTTTGCGTATCCTATACTTAGGAGCTTTTCTAGGCAGTAGAGGCTCAACGGCTTCAGGCCTTGCGGCCACGGACTCGCGTCTCAGCGTAGAGCAGCACGGATTTGCCTGTGCTGCACGCCTACCTGCTTGCACCGGGTATACCAACACCCGGACCGTTTACCTTCCTGCGTCCCTCCATCGCGCGGACACACAAGTACGAGAATATTAACTCGTTTCCCATCAGCTACGCCTTTCAGCCTCGCCTTAGGGGCCGACTAACCCTGGGAAGATTACCTTTACCCAGGAAACCTTGGGTTTACGGCGAACGGGTTTTTCACCCGTTTTATCGTTACTCATGTCAGCATAATCACTTCTCCACAGTCCAACGTGCTTTACARCACGCCTTCAGCCCATGAAGAACGCTCCCCTACCAGACCGCATACGCGGAATTCAAAGCTTCGGCACTATGCTTAGCCCCGTTACATTTTCGGCGCAACGTCATTAGACCAGTGAGCTATTACGCTTTCTTTAAACGATGGCTGCTTCTAAGCCAACGTCCTGGGTGTCTCTACAACGTCACCACCTTCACCACTGAGCATAGATTTGGAGGCCTTAGCTGTTGATCTGGGCTCTTACCCTCTCGACGACGAACCTTAGCACCCGCCGTCTGACTCCCGTGGTACATCTGATTGGCATTCTGAGTTTGAAAGAGTTTGGTAATCTGGTAGGACCCCTAGCTCTGTCAGTGCTTTACCTCCAATAGACAATCCACGAGGCTATACCTCAATATATTTCGGGGAGAACCAGCTATCACCGGGTTTGATTGGCCTTTCACCCCTATCCACAAGTCATCCAAAACGTTTTCAGCCGTTATTGGTTCGGTCCTCCACAAGGTTTTACCCTTGCTTCAACCTGCTCATGGATAGATCACCCGGTTTCGGGTCTGATCCGCACTACTTGTCGCCCTATTCAGACTCGCTTTCGCTACGGCTCCACTTGCGCTTAACCTCGCAGTACAGATCAACTCGCTGACTCATTATGCAAAAGGCACGTGGTCACCGGGCATGCCCGGCTCCCACAGCTTGTAAGCATCAGGTTTCAGATTCTATTTCACTCCCCTGACAGGGGTTCTTTTCACCTTTCCCTCACGGTACTGGTGCACTATCGGTCGTCGGTTAGTACTTAGCCTTGGAAGATGGTCCTCCCAGATTCCCACGAGGTTTCACGTGCCTCGCGGTACTCAGGTGCCGGC
>NZ_SIXC01000023.1 GCF_004309735.1 Desulfovibrio legallii | reverse complement strand
CAACGGCGAGCGTATGGCTTCCGCAACTTCGAAAATTACCGCCTGCGGGTGCGCGTATTGTGCTGCTGAAATGGATGGGGAATTGTTCAGAAACCTGTCGGAAAAACTGCCCTTTGAAGGGGCTTGCCCCCGTCTTTGGTGTAGAGCCGTCTTTGGTGTAGAGCCCCATGTACTCGCTAAAAACACCCCTTTTTTGAACGCAAAAACCGCCAAATTATCATCAGATAACTTGGCGGTTTTATTAGCTATGTGGCGGAGAGGGAGAGATTTGAACTCTCGATACAGGTTTAAGCCCGTATACTCGCTTAGCAGGCGAGCTCCTTCGGCCGGCTCGGACACCTCTCCGTATGCGCAGATGTGCTGCGCAAAGCCCAATGCTTATATAGCAGAACTGTGCTGACTGCAAGCAAAAAATGCAGTTTCAGCCGCGCGGCGGCGCGCTGTTTTTACAGGTCTTGCCGTGTCGAAGCCATTGCGCTGTTTTTCCCTGCGCCAAGGTGCGCATTTTCGGCGTCAGACCCCCGGTCTGACGGCGAAACCGGGCAACCACATTGTCGCCGGGACGCGGACGGTTTCCCACCGGCCACGATGCTTCAATGATTTTTTTCATCGTCCTGTTTGTGGCGGCTTTGTTCCTTGCGCGCCGCGCGCACAAAGACCCACAGGGCCAAAGCGGCCAGAACAGTAATGCCTAACGCGTTCAGCAGTGCGTAATCCATACAGTATCCGTATGGCGGTCAGGCCGCCATCAGGCGGGCACGCCCATTTTGCTGAAGCCGCTGTCCACATAGAGCACCTGGCCGGTGACGGCGTGGGCCAGATCCGAGGCCAGGAAGGCGGCGGCGCCGCCCACATCGGTGGTGCGGACGTTGCGGTGCAGGGGGGCGTGGTTTTCCACCAGGGTAAAAATATCCTTGAGGCTGGATACGGCCGAGGCCGCCAGGGTTTTGATGGGGCCGGAGCTGATGGCGTTGACACGCACGCCCTTGGGGCCCAGGTCGTAGGCCAGATAGCGCACAGAGGCTTCCAGCGCCGATTTAGCCACCCCCATGACGTTGTAGCCGGGGATAATCTGGGTGGAGCCGTGGTAGGTCATGGTCATGACCGAAGAGCCGTCGTGCAGCAGAGGCTCGAAGGCGCGGCAGAGGGCGGTAAGCGAAAAGGCCGAAACTTCCAGTGCCAGCTTGAAGCCGTCGCGCGAGGTATCCAGAAAGCGGCCGTTGAGATCCTCACGGTTGGCAAAGGCTACGGAGTGGACCAGGATGTCCAGGTCGCCCCAGTTGTCTTTGACCAGGGCGGCAGCGTCGGCGATCTGGCCGTCGTCGCACACGTCACACTGGAAGGTAAATTCACCGCCCAGTTCCTCACTGAGGGGCTCCACCCGTTTTTTAATGGCCTCGCCCACATAGTTGAAGGCCAGGCGCGCGCCCTGTTCCTTAAGGGCGGCGGCGATGCCGTAGGCGATGCTTCTGTTGTTGGCAAGGCCCATGATCAGGGCTTTTTTTCCTTGCAGCAGCATGGATTCTCCTCCTTGCTGTAGGGGGCCGGTGTTTCCGGCATACAGTTTGTGCGGCTGGGCCGCGATCCGGGGGAACCCGGCGCAAAAGCCGTCACGCGCGTCTGCCCGCGACGCGGCGGCATAACTATAACAGCAAAAACCTGGGAAATCACCCTATAATCAGGCTGCCGCACCGGCGAGGGCGCGTGCCCAAACGCTTGGGACGTTTGCTGCCTTTGCGAAAGTGCATTTCCAAAGGCGACTGGTCCAGCGCAGATTACCTTTACGAATCTGTATTCTTAAAGGTTACGGCACGCTCGTTCCGGCGCT
Organism: Desulfovibrio legallii; assembly: GCF_004309735.1. Lineage (NCBI taxonomy): Bacteria > Pseudomonadati > Thermodesulfobacteriota > Desulfovibrionia > Desulfovibrionales > Desulfovibrionaceae > Desulfovibrio > Desulfovibrio legallii. Next base: position 3,886 of record NZ_SIXC01000023.1, on the reverse strand, counting down.
TAGCCGTGCAAAGGCATAGCGCTGCTGCCTTCATCCGGAGCCAGCGCTGCTGCCTTCATCCGGAGCCAGCGCTGCTGCCTTTATTCGGAGCCAGCGCTGCTGTCTTGCCCGTAACTTCCCTCGTCGTAACGGGCTAAGTTTCTGCGTCGCAAAGGCTGAAGCTGCGCTTGCGCCCTCACAGCGGGCTGCTGCTTGCGCAATCGTCAGGGCATTGCAACGTTGCAATGCTCTATGCGCTTCACGCCGCCCGTTGTTTAGGGGGCACTGCGAACCCGCAACGGCGCACTGGAAAACTGTTATGGCGCTGTGCGGGGCGCGCGGCGTCCGTGCCCGAAGCACACGCCGGGCGCAGGGCCGCCGCAAGTAACGGCCCTGCAGAAAATGCCATTATTTGGTCAGAATGTCATAGGCCTCACGGTAGCGGGCCGCAGTGGCGTCAACAATGTCCTGGGGCAGGGGCGGCGGGGGCGGCTGCATGTTCCAGGGCTGTTTTTTGAGCCAGTCGCGCAGGTACTGCTTATCAAAGCTGGGCTGGCCGTGGCCGGGTTCGTAGCCCTTGGCGGGCCAGAAGCGCGAGGAATCGGGCGTGAGCACCTCGTCAATGAGGTGCAGCTTGCCGTCAATAAAACCGAATTCAAACTTGGTGTCGGCCACGATGATGCCCCGTTCTGCAGCCCAGGCGCGTCCGGCGGCATAGATCTGCAGCGAGGCCCGCTCTACCTGGGCGGCGGTTTCCGCTCCCAGGATTTCGGCGGCCCTGGCCACGCTGATGTTTTCATCGTGCTGGCCCAGCGCCGCCTTGGTGGAGGGCGTAAACAGGGGCGGGTTCAGTCGGTCGGATTCGCGCAGGTCAGCGGGCAGGGCGTAGCCGCAGAGCGTGCCGTTGGCTTGATAGTCCTTCCAGCCCGAACCGGTGATGTAGCCGCGCACAATACACTCCACCGGCAGGGGCTGCGCTTTGCGCACGAGTACGGCGCGGCCTTCCAGCTCGTCCTTCCAAGGGGCCAGGGCGGCGGGAAAGCGGTCCACATCGCTTTCCAGAAGGTGGTTGGGGATGATGTCTTTGAATTTTTCCATCCAGAACAGGGTAATTTTGTTCAAAATCACGCCCTTGTAGGGGATGGGATCATTCATGATGACGTCAAAGGCGGACATGCGGTCCGTGGTGACGATGAGCAGGGTATCGTCGTCCACCGCATAGATGTCGCGCACCTTGCCGCGCGAAAGCAGAGGGTAGGCGTCGATCTGGGTTTTGACCACAACTTTCATGGGAACTCCCGCGGGCAGGCCGCGTTATTTTTTGCCCCGCACTTCCACGGAGCGGGCATGGGCCTCCAGCCCTTCCAGCCGGGCCAGGGCCGCAATGGCTGCCCTGTTTTGCTGCAAAAAGCTGGAAGAGGCAGCCACCACACTGGTTTTTTTGCAAAAAGTCTGCACCGACAGGGCCGAAGAGAAGCGTGCCGTACCCAAGGTAGGCAGCACATGGTTGGGGCCGGCAAAGTAGTCGCCCACAGCCTCAGGACTGTGCTGGCCCATGAACACAGCCCCGGCGTGGCGGATGAACGGCAGTACGGCCCAGGGGTCGCGCACGCAGAGTTCCAGATGCTCCGGGGCCACCTGATTGGCTACGGCCACGGCCGCATTGAGGTCGGGCGTAAGCACAATAGCCCCCCAGTCCGCCAGTGAACGCGCGGCAATGGCGGCGCGGGGCAGGGCGGCACACTGCTTTTGCAGTTCCATATTCAGAGCCTCGGCCAGGCGCGGGTCGTCGGTGATGCAGATGGCCGAAGCCAGAGCATCGTGCTCGGCCTGTGACAGCATGTCCGCCGCAAGCCAAGCGGGGTTGGCGGAGGAATCCGCCACCACCAGCACTTCACTGGGGCCGGCGATCATGTCTATGCCCACCTGCCCCTGCACCAACCGCTTGGCCGTGGTTACAAAGATGTTGCCGGGCCCGGCGATGACGTCCACGGGCGCCAGGCTTTCAGTGCCGTAGGCCAGAGCCGCGATGGACCAGGCCCCGCCCACGCGGTAAACTTCGTCAATGTCCAGCAGGTGCGCGGCGGCCAGGATGTGGGGGTTGACGCTGCCGTCCTTGCGGGGAGGGGTGCACACGGCCAGACGGGGCGTGCCCGCCACCTGGGCGGGGATGGCGCTCATGAGCAGGCTGGAGATGAGCGGCGTGTTGCCGCCTTGTCCGCCGGGCACATAGAGGCCCGCTGCGTCCACGGGCAGCACCTGCTGGCCCAGGATGCTGCCGTCTTTTCTGGTGAGAAACCAGGATTTTTCCACCTGCGCCTCGTGAAAAGCGCGGATGTTGGCAGCGGCGGCGCTGATGATTTCGCGGTCTTCAATGCGCACTGTGGCGGCGGCGCGGGCTATTTCCTGCTCGGTCACCCGCAGGGGTAGGGCAAAATCCGGGCAGTCGAATTTGCGGGTGTAGTCTACTAAAGCCGCGTCGCCGCGCTCGCGCACGGCGGCCAGAATTTCCTGCACGGCCGCTTCGGCTTCGTTGCCGGGGTTGCGACGGCCTTGCAGCCACTGGGACATCTTGGGCCATTCCTGCGGGTGTTGCAGGGTCAGAATCCGACAGGTCATAGCTGGTTCAGGTTTCCTGTGCGGGCATGCTGTTGCCGACGGCGCTGAAGCGCGTCACAGCGGGCGGCGCCCGTTCTGCCGCCCGGCCTGTGGGCCGGCGGGTGGTGGGGGTGCCTCTCCGGTCCTCGTTTGGAAGAGCGAATATACAGAAGGCGGCGAGGAATGTCGAGGCTGTACAGGCTCACGCGTCTTGACACGGGGCAAGGGCGACCTTACTTAGCAGCAATGATGCCGCCCTGCGGCGGAGATATTTTTGGAGGAAGCATGCAGCGTCATAAGATGCACCATTTTTACGGGCAGCCCTTCCACGATGCGGCGGCAGGGGAGACCGCGCCCGAAACCGCCCCCGGCGATGCGCGGGGAGCCCGCCCTGAAGACCATGCCGCGTCCAAAGGCGCGCCCGTTGCGGATGAAGCGGACCTCGTGACGGCGCCCGGAGAGCAGCCCGGCCAGGAAATGCCCGTGGCCGAACAGGCCGGGGACGAGGATGTGGTGGACATGTTTATGCCCGACGCCGCCCCGGCGGATGCAGACGTCCAGGCTCGCTGCAAGGCGGAAATAGAAGAACTGCGCCTGCGCGCCGCAGCGGAGATGGACAATTTTAAAAAGCGCCTGACCCGCGAACATCAGGAACAGGTGCGCTATGCGGCTGAAAAGGTGCTGGGCGATTTGCTGCCGACCCTGGACAACCTGGATCTGGCTCTGCAGTACGGCAGCAAGGACGAAGCCTGCAAGGATATGCTGCAGGGCGTGGCCATGACCCGCAAACTTTTGCTGGACGCTGTGACCAGGCATGGCCTGCGTCCTGTGGGCGAAGAGGGCGAGGAATTTAATCCCGGCCTGCACGAAGCCGTGGGTTTTGACGCCAAGCCCGACTTGGCCCCGCATTCAGTGACCCGCGTGCTGCAGCGCGGCTATAAACTGGGCGAAAGGCTGCTGCGCCCGGCCAAGGTTATGGTCAACCCGTAGTTGTTGTTTTGGATTTTACTGCAGATAGTCGCCGCCCCCGTGATTGTTCACTAGAGTATTTAACACTTGAAATGCTCGCTTACGGCAGGCAAAAGCCTGCCTTCTCGCATTTCGTGGCAAGGATTTTCAAGAAAATCCTTGCAGAGCAATTAACTCATTTCATTCGTAAACTGCTCTAGGTGTAGTGTTTCAATAGGTTGTTCACCCTCCCCAAATCGGTAAAGCTGGAGTTAACAGACAACAGCAAACCGAGAGGGGGAAAGGGTGAACAGCCATAAGAATGCCAAACTGACGGTTCGTAGTCGAGAAGAAATGGTGC
>NZ_SIXC01000022.1 GCF_004309735.1 Desulfovibrio legallii | reverse complement strand
CGCGTTACTCACCCGTGCGCCACTCTACTTGGGGCCGAAGCCCCGTTCGCGTTCGACTTGCATGTGTTAAGCACGCCGCCAGCGTTCAATCTGAGCCAGAATCAAACTCTCCAGTTCAAATTCTGTACAAGATTCTCACCCTTGCGGGTGAAAATCGGAATCTCAAAGATTTCCTTCCCACTCGCTATTCACTTGTCAATGAACCACCGGGCCTTCCGGCCCCGCCGGACCTTTTCGGTCGGCGCGAGGAGTGTTTATGCTCCCCTTCGCTTCCGGAGTCAACCGTTTTTTTCGCTTCCGGCAAAATTTCTTTTTTGCCTTTGTTTCAAAAACCGTCCCTCGTCGCGAAACCAGAATGTAGCCGGGAGGCCCCCCTTTGTCAACACACTGCGCCCAAAAAGTTTTACTTTTGTCGCAAAAGACCGCCTGAGGCCACGTTCGCACCGCGCCGCAGGCCCAAAGCGCCACACCTCAGAGCCACCAACGCGCGTTCCGCCTTTCTTCTTTACCATACCCTAAGACAGTCGGCTCCATTTTCCCCTCCCCTAAAAATCCGGCTGCTCGTGCTGCCGGTTCCCTCATAAGTATTATTTCGATATCTGACGAAATATACTTGACAGGACCTCTGCCACCTCTTATATTTCGCTCAACAACGAATTGAAAAGGATATTCACTTGCCCCCCCCCACCGACAAGTGCTGCCTGGAGTCATCATGATGCTGAATTATATCACTATTGTCCGTGCCTTGGGCGACGAAAACCGGTTGCGCATCCTCATGGCTCTGCGCATCCGTCCGCTCTGTGTCTGCGAAATCACCACATTGCTGGGGCTGGCGGCTTCCACCACCTCCAAGCATCTGTTCCTGTTACGACAGGCGCGGCTTATCGAAAGTCTGAAAAAAGGCCGCTGGGTCTACTACCGCCTGCCTGCGGAGCCCGTGCCCGCAGTCAAGGATCTTCTGGCCCTGACCGAACGCGAACTGGCCCACTGCCCACAGATCCTGCAGGACGCCGCAGCTTTGCCGGGCATTTCACACAACGCCAACATCCATGAATTTCTGAAACAGAAGCACATCCGCATCCCAGCCGACACGGCGGACGACAGTGAAGACAACGCCGATTTGGCCGCCCCTGACAAAGGGGCCGTTACACCCCAGCCTTCCATTTCGGGAGAAGTCTCATGAGCGACCATACCGCCCCTCGCGTTGCCGACGCCGCATGCAGCCCGTCCTGCGCGCGTGACTACGAAGCCACGCACGACCACCAGACTGTCCCGGCCTGCAGTTGCTGCCACGACCACGAAACCGCGCACAGTCACGACCACGGTCACAACCACGCCCAGGTCGACGCGGACCTGGGCGCTTCGGACTGCGGCTGCACTTCCTGCGCCTGTCACAGCCATAGCGGACCTGAAGACGCCGACCACGAAAAGCGCGAGCTGTTGCTCATGGGCGTTTCGGCTGTACTGTTCGCCATTGGCATGCTGGCCGACACGCAGCTGGAACGTGTCCTGCCGCGCTGGCTGGTGCTTGCCCTGTGCTACGTGCTGCCCTATGCCCTCTGCGGTTTTGCAGTTCTGAAAAGCGGCTTGCAGAGCATTTTGCAAAAAGATTTCTTCAACGAATTTACTTTGATGGGCGGGGCGACCGTGGCCGCCATAGCCTTGGGGCAACTGCCCGAAGCCGTGGGCGTCATGCTCTTCTACCGGGTGGGCGAATTTGTGCAGGAACGCGCCGCCGGGCGGTCCCGCCGTTCGGTACGGGCGCTGCTGGCGGCGCGTCCCAGTGTGGCCCACGAACTGCTGGACGGCGGAACCACCCGCGACGTAGCCCCGGACGTGCTGGGGCCCGGCAGCCACATTCTGGTGCGTCCCGGTGAAAAAATCCCCCTGGACGGTGAGGTGCTGGAAGGCCGCTCCCAGGTGGACACCTCTCCGCTCACGGGCGAATCCGTGCCGCAGCAGGTGGCGCCGGGCGGTCGGGTGCTGGCGGGCACCATCAACCTCAACAGCGCGCTGCGGGTAGAAGTGACTGCGCCCTTTGCGGAATCCTCCATTGCCCGCATTCTGGAAATGGTGGAAAACGCCGTGGCCCGCAAGGCCCCCACAGAACGCTTCATCACCCGCATGGCCCGCTGGTACACGCCGGCCGTCACGGGGCTTGCCCTGTTGGTGGCCGTGCTGCCGCCCCTGCTGGGCCTGGGCACATTCTCACAGTGGCTTTACCGCGCCCTGGTGCTGCTGGTCATTTCCTGCCCCTGCGCCCTGCTCATTTCCATTCCTTTGGGCTATTTCGGCGGCATCGGGGCCGCCTCCCGGCGGGGCATTCTCATCAAGGGCGGTGCGGTGCTGGACAACCTGCGCGACATGCGCGTGGCCGCCCTGGACAAGACCGGCACGCTGACGGAAGGCGTGTTTGAGGTCAACGCCGTGCTGCCCGCCGCTGGCGTGGACAAAAATGAACTGCTGCGCGTGGCCGCCCTGGCCGAAAGCCGCTCCAACCACCCCATTGCCCGCTCTGTGCTGCGCGCGGCGCAGCAGGCGGACAGCGCCCCCGACGAGGCCGCCGTAACCGCCATGACGGAAGTGCCCAGCAAGGGCGTGCAGGTGACCACCGCCAACGGCGACACCTTGCTGGCGGGCAACGCAGCCCTGCTGCAAAGCCACAATATTGCACCCCAGCCCGTGGACCTGCCCGGCAGCGTGGTGCAGGTGGCCCGCAATGGCCGCCTGCTGGGTGCACTGGTGGTTTCGGACCGACTCAAACCCCAGGCCGCCGAAGCCGTGGAAGGCCTGCGCCGCCTGGGCGTACGCACCATTGCCATGCTCACCGGCGACCGGGAGGAACAGGCCCGCCCCGTGGCCGCCCGCCTCAAACTGGACGTGCTCAAGGCCGGTCTGCTGCCCGAAACCAAGGCCAGCGCCCTGCAGGCGCTGGGGCCGGTCAAACATACCCTGTTTGTGGGCGACGGCATCAACGACGCCCCGGTGCTGGCCACGGCCGGCGTAGGTGTGGCCATGGGCGGCCTGGGCGCGGAAGCGGCCATTGAAACCGCCGACGTGGTCATTCTGGACGACAACCCCGCCCGTTTGCCTGAGCTGTTGCGCATTGCCCGCCGCACCCGCACCATTGTCTGGCAAAACATTGTCATGGCTCTGGGCATCAAGGGGCTGTTCATGGCCCTGGGCATTGTGGGCCTTTCCGGCCTATGGGAAGCCGTGTTCGCCGACGTGGGCGTGGCCCTTATGGCCGTGCTCAACGCCGCCCGCGCCGGAAGAATCGACGCCTGAGGCGCAAACCCCGCCGCGCCTCTTGCCCTCGCCAGGACGACACAGCCGCAGCCGGGGAAGGGCTCGCGGGGTCAAAGGCTTGGCGGCCCTGGCCGGACATCCCGAACTGGTTGGCCGGAAAGATGCTCAGACAATCTGAATCGGCACGCACAAGACGCGGCCGATAAAAACAAAGCCCTCCCGGCCGGTTCGAAAACGGCCGGGAGAGCTTTGTTTTTTTGCAGTACGAGCGTTGGGACAAGGTTACCGTGTAACCGCCTTTGGGGCTGCACGCCCAGACGCTTTTGGCAAGGAGTACGTGCGCGGGGCAGTTGCGCGGCACCGCACCGAAGTGGGCGCCGTACTTGTTGCACGCCTCCGCTCAAGGGCAGGCAGCCTTATTGGGAAGACGGATGCAGACGCTCCCTGTATTGAGCAGGTTTCCGGCAAGTCTCGATAATTGCTGCACAACCTTGGGGATTCTCCCAACTTGGCGGACATGGCGGCGCCAAGCGGCGTTACCCCATTTACGGCCTTGCCCACAGAACGGGCACTGGTGTTCAGCTGCCGCAACTGGGCCTGATTGGAAGACGCGCTGAAATTCTTATAGAAATATGCGGGGGCTGCCTGCAAAAGGCCCCGCCTGGCGGGGCCTCCATACAAAAACCGCCGCTTCCGAAGAAGCGGCGGTATAAGCGCGCGGGAAGGGAACGCGCGCGGTGTGGGCGCTACACAGACTTAGAAGGTATAGGCGAAGACCAACTGGGCTTTCCAGGCGTCTTCCTTGGAGAAGCTGCCGTTGCCCTGGCCGTTGTTATAGCCGTTCTTCTTCCAGGTATCCTGGTCCACCATATTGACCACGTAGCCCAGTTCCAGGTTGGCTTCCAGGTTTTCGTAGATCTGCCACTGGTTGACCAGGTTGAATTCCAGCAGGCCGTCGTTGGTGGTCAGGTAGGGGCCGTCGCCGCCGATGCCGTTGCCGCTCCAGGCCGAGGCGCTGTCCATGTACTTGACCATGGAAGGCGCGTTGGTGCCGCCCCAGTAGGCCACGCGGAAGGTGTGCTTGAGGTTTTCCACAAAGCTCATGTCGGCCAGCTGACCGCCGATGCCCCAGGTGCCGGCGTAGCTCATGCTCCAGTCGCAGACGTCGCCGGGGCCCGCGCCCCAGGCCAGGTTGCCGTCGCCCACAAAGGAGGTGAAGTTGCCCGCGCCCGCAATGGAGGGCATGCGCTCGGAGCCGTTCTTGACGTTGCCGTCGTCGCCGCTGGCGTACCAGCCGAAGATGCCGGGGGTGGCCCAGTCCATCTTGTATTCGATCAAGGCCTTGGCCAGCCAGCCCTGACGCTCGGTGCTGCCGCGCACGATATCGTTGCCATTGAGCCGCTTGACGATATCGTACCGCCCCATGGCTTCGGCATAGCCGTAGTTGATATCGAATTCAATGTTCAGCGGATCAAACATGGTGATAGCCACAGGCAGGCCCACCCAGAACAGCGAGCCGTACTGCTTGCCGGTGGTGGAAGCCGTAAGCGGCGTGCTGCCCGCGTAGTTGAAGCCGGGGGTCAGACCGGACAGGGTCAGGCCCAGGTTGCCATCGCTGGTTTCCCAGGGTTCATTGTCATTGACTTCTTCGAGGCCGCGCAGGGAGTTCTTGCCGCGCATGCCGTACATGGCCCAGGGGGTCACTTCCACGCCGTCAAAGGACAGTGGCACGGAGAGCATGAAGAGATCGATATTGTCAAGATAGTTGGATTTTTCCGTGCTCTTCTTTCCATTTTCATCAAAATAGTCTTCGCCGAAGTTGTCGTTGACCGGGCGGGACCACATGGCCGTAAGGCCCACGTTGTCGTTGAACTTGTAGTTGACCACCAGAGCAGCGGAGTCGCAGTCCATAATAGCCGAACCGCCGGCGGCGTTGGGCACGGCAGTGGCCTGCAGGCCCATGCGCACGCGCGCGTCGGTATTGGGGATCAGCCAGTCAATGTAGGCGTTTTTCACCTTCACCACTTTGCCGTCCGCGCCCAGGGCGCCGCCATCTTCAGACTTGCCCCAGGCCTGGTCGCCCAGTTCAAAAAAGACCGTGCCCGAAAGCGCTTCGGAGGCCACGGCGTCCAACTGCAGGCGCACCCGCTGGGACGCGCCAAAGTCGTCTTCCGTATTGCTCTTGGTCTTTTGAGAGTCGTTGGGGCCCCTGGTGTTTTTGGTCAGACTAGTATTGGCCACGCCAAAGCCCACCAGCCATTCGCCCTGGGCCTTGAAGTCAATGGCCTTGGCCCCCCCGGCCGCGCCCACCAACAGGCCGGCGGCCAGCATGGCTACCATGCAGGCTTTCTTGAAGCGTTGCAGTGCGTTCCTTTCTTTCTGATGCATACTCTTGTTCCTCCGGTATGGGTTTTACGGCCGCTACGGATAATCCGCCCCAACAGCCGTGGTGATTGCGTAATATCTCTTATTTTTTTTGCTGCAAAAAAGGAACTCGCCGCCAGCGGCGGGGGACTAATGCTCCCGCGCCTGGGCGTGATCGTGCTTGTGGTGGCCGCACTTGCAATGGGCGCAGTTGCCCTTGCAGACATGGCTGCGTTTCTGTTCAATGAGCACCCGGTTGCCGTTGACGGCCAGGTCAAAGCCGGTTTTACCCTTAAAAACGATCTGCTCCGTGCTCAGGCCGCCCAACAGCAGGGAATTCTTCAGGGCGTCCACAGCCCTGGGATGCGGTCGGGAAACCCGGCGCACATCAATAAAAATACGTTTGCAGGCGTGCTGGTTGCCGTACAGAAGAGCGATGACAGCGTCCGCCTGGGGCGGGCCGAAGGGGTCTTGAAGGCTGATGTGCAGATTGTCGTGGCTGAAGCGGTGGGTGACCTGAAAATCCGGCGTGCCGTGCTCTTCCATACTGTGCCTCCACTAAAATTTGCGAATGAGGCATAGTGGCACAGCACACGGATTGTGTCAACAGAATTGAAATTACTTTTCAAAATCGACATTTATCTATGTGGAATAATTTAAAAAAAATGTTCAATTTTTTGTATCAAACGGTTTCCTCATATTTTTATGACGCCTGTGAGACAAACGACGGCAGAGCAATGTTATTTTTGAAAAAAACTCTGCCTGCAATGACCGGGGTTGTGGAATAAAATATAATTATTCAATATAGTTAATTACAATTATATAAATTTTTAAAATACCCCTTGGCAAAGCTGCGCTGCCGCACCGAGACTCGTTGCACGGCTCCCCCGCGTGCGAACCGCAGAACACAAACCTGCAGCCTCTGAATATGTAATGAAGAGCGTATCCAGGAAGGACGCCACGAAAAAATAGCTGCAAAAAGGAACGAGCCGGGGAAACCTTGAAAAAGGGGAGCGGACGACATTGCCGCCCGCTCCCCGGTCGTCCAAGCAGATTACCTTTGAGAATGCGTGTTCGCAAAGTTTACGGCACGCTTATTCCGACGCCTCCCCGCGCAACTACAGAGTGGTGCTGTCTTCAGCTGTAGCCAGCGCTGCTGTTTTGTTCGTAACGAGAGCTGGGCCTTTGTCCGTAACTTCCTTCGTCGTAACGGGTCAAGCTCCTGCGCTGCAACGGCTGAAGCTACGCTTGCGCCTCCATGGCGGGCGGCTGCTGACGCAACAGCCAGAGCATTGCAACGTTGCAATGCCCTATACAGCCACAGCCCGATGGTCGCGTCCGGCAGAACGCCAGGCCACGATGTCCTCCACACTGCACAGGGGCATGCCGTGGGCCCGGGCAAAAGCCGCCACCTGCGGCAAGCGTGCCATGCTGCCGTCGTCGTTGGTCAGTTCACAAAGCACGCCGCAGGGCTCCAGCCCGGCCATGCGCATGAGGTCCACGGTGGCCTCGGTATGCCCCCGCCGCTCCAGTACCCCACCGGGACGGGCCAGCAAGGGGAAAACGTGCCCCGGCCGCCGCAGATCCTCCGGACGGGCCTGTGGCGCTGCGGCGGCCCGCACGGTGGCCACCCTGTCCGCAGCGGAAACGCCCGTAGTCACCCCGGTGGCCGCTTCAATACTGATGGTAAAAGCCGTCTGCTGGGTGTTGGTGTTGTGCGCGGTCATGAGCGGCAGGTCCAGCCGACGGGCGTGTTCCGCCGTAAGTGGCAGGCAGACAATGCCGCTGCAGTGACGGATGAGCATGGCCATCTGCGGCACACTGATCTGGCTGGCCGAAAAAATGAGGTCGCCCTCGTTTTCCCGGTCCGCATCATCCACAACCAGCACGCCGCCGCCGTCGCGCAGGGAGGCAAGGGCTCGTTGCAGCCGCTCGGCGGCATTGCCAAAGGAATCCAAAGTTAATGGGGACTGATGCATAACCATTCTCCGAAGCCGGCGTTCGTGCCGGGAGAGGTGCACCAGGGCGTGGACGGGCCGCAACGCAACAACGCCGGAAAAATCCGCGCAGGCCGTGCGTGGCGGCAAAAAGCCGTTCTCTTCCATCCGGACTGTTACCGTCGGCTTCGGATTCGCACCGAATCTGCTGACCCCGGTCACGGGCGCTCGCGGGCTGACGGCCGGACTGGCGTCCGCCGCATCACCGCCGGTGGGGACTTGCACCCCGCCCTGAGAAACACGCCTACCCTACCCCTCTCCCCTCGTCCTGACAAGGATGCCGGACGACATTTTCGCGCAGCGAAAAATGGAAGTTACCTGCCCGATCAGCCAGGAAACTGTAAGAGTAAAAACGAGATGATTGCCGTTCCTGTGCCCCTGCGGACTTGCGAACCAGACCACAGAGGTGGATCCCAAAATTCGGACAGGTATGATAGCTACTAACCGAAGTGAGGAGATCAACCATGCCCAAGAGAAAAAATCATGCCCCGGCGTTCAAGGCGAAAGTGGCGCTTGCCGCGCTTTCCGGTGAAAAGACCATTGCCGAAATGGCTTCAGAGTTCGGCGTTCACCAGACCATGGTGCATAAGTGGGTGAAGCAGTTCAAGGAATCGGCTCCCGGGATCTTTTCCGGTGAAATAAAAACCGAAGAGGCCAAAAAGGAAAAAGAGCTGACCCGATTGCACGCCAAGATCGGCCAACTGACAGTGGAACGCGATTTTTTAGCAGAAGCCTGGGGGAAGCGGTGAGCATTTCCCGCAGGCAAAGCATGGTCGCAGCGGGTCATGCCAAGCTCAGCATTGTGTGCCAGTGTCGGCTGCTCAGCATAGCCCGCTCCGGCCTGTATTATGAAAAAACGGGCGAGTCGGTGTACAACCTGTCGCTTATGCAGGAAATCGACCGGGCTTTCACCGAATGGCCATTTCGGGGCGTGCGCCAGGTGCGTGATTATTTGCGGTTACTGGGCTACGGCGTCGGCAGAAAACGCATCCACCGCCTGATGCGACTTATGGGTTTAACGCCGATTTATCGGAAACCAAGAACCAGTATTCCCAACCCGGAGCACATCCGCTATCCGTATTTACTGCGCGACGTTGTCATTACACGGCCCAATCAGGTCTGGTGCGCGGATATCACTTACATCCCCATGCGCAAAGGCTTTCTGTACCTGGTGGCCGTTATGGACTGGCACAGCAAAAAAGTGTTGTCCTGGAGACTTTCCAACACCATGGACGCTGATTTCTGCGTCGCGGCCCTGGAAGAGGCCTTGGCGAAA
>NZ_SIXC01000021.1 GCF_004309735.1 Desulfovibrio legallii | reverse complement strand
TCACGGGGATCCCATTCTCGGCCTGCTTCAAAATTCCCAAAATCTGGCTGTCAGAAAATCTGGACGCTTTCATGTAAAATCTCCGTTCGGGTCAGTATCGGAAATTCTACCCATAAACGCTACTTCTTTTTGGGAGGATTACCCCTTACAATATGGGCAAGCGCCATGCGCTTGCCGCAGGGGCATTGCGGGCCAAGTTTGACTTGCTGGTATTTGTTGATTCCGACAGCTTCCTGGAGCCTGAGGCGGTGCGGGAAGTGGTGCAGCCTTTTTGTGATCCTAAGATGGGGGCTGTTTCCGGCAGGACGGAAGTGCAGAACAAGTGGACCAACGCCCTTACCAAGATGCAGGCAGTACGCTATTATGTAGCTTTCAGGTTCATGAAGGCGGCTGAAGCTGTTTTTGACGGCGTAACGTGCCTTTCCGGTCCGCTTGCCTGTTATCGCAAAGACTTGGTGCTGCGCTATCTCGATGACTGGCTCAACCAGAAGTTTTTTGGCTATCCGGCCACATTTGGCGATGACAGAAGTTTGACGAATTTTATTCTTGCCCACCACCGCACCGGGTATCAAGATGCAGCGGTATGCTCCACCATTGTGCCTTCCCGCATGCGCACATTTATGAAACAGCAAATGCGCTGGAAGCGCTCGTGGCTGCGTGAAACCCTGCGTGCCAGTTCTTTTATGTGGAGAAAAGAACCTTTTATGGCGCTTTCGTTTTATGCCGGATTCCTCTTACCGGTTCTGGCCCCGTTGGTTGTTGTGCGCACCATGCTGGTCATTCCGATTGAACTTGGGCTGTTTCCCTACAAATACCTCGCAGGCATTTTAGTAACCAGTACGCTTATGAGCGCTTCATATCTGCTTTTCAAGCGCAGCACACTCTGGCCGTACGGCATAATTTTTTGCCTATTTTATCTGGCGGTGTTGCTGTGGCAGCTTCCCGTGGCAGTGTTGACCTTTTGGAAATCGGAATGGGGTACGCGCAATACCTCTGCTGACGTGGCCGCGCAAGGCAAACGGCGCTATGAGCAAAAAATGTTTGTTATGCCTTCCGATGCGACATCAGCCGAGGCACGGCACACTGATCCATGTGATCGCAAGGCAAGTTAAGGCCATGCATGTACTTTCTAAAGACGCCTGGAAGGCCCTGCGCTCGTGCCTGCAATGGATATTTTTGATCGCAGTGGGGGGCTTTGCTGTGCATTTGTTCCTTGAGCGTGGCGCCCCGCCGCGGTTTGACCGAGAATCGTGGACGCAGCGCGATGGCTTTACGGCCATTTCGTACAGCTCCCTCACGCGTGGCGAAAAGCCGGGGCTCAATTCTCGCGAGCAGTTTGCACGGCACGTGGCGGCTTTGGAAGCGGCGGGCTACCAGTGGATAACAACAGACGATATTGTCAGGTATTATCGTGATGGCGAGCCGTTACCTGAAAAGGCCCTATACCTTATGATGGAGGGCGGGCGCAAGGATACGGTTATTTTCGGTCAGGAGATCATGGAAAAAACCGGGGTGCACGCCACCTTGTTTACGACAACCAACACCCTGAAAGAGTGGAATAATTTTTTCGTCACCAAGTCTAACGTAGCCGCGTTGGCGAAAAGTCCTTTTTGGGATGTGGGCAGTCAGGGGCTTGGGCTGTTGCCCATTAATGAGCATATGCCCAAGGTGACCCCAGGCTATTTCTTGACGGATTTTCTGCGCGATGCCGCAGGGCTGCCGGCGGAGACAGAAGACCAGATGCGTACGCGGTTGGCGGAGTATTATAAAAAATCTTTTGTGCCGTTAGAAAAATTGATGCAAAAGCCGCCTCAGGCATTTGTTATGGTGCCTGCAAACTCTTTTAATGCGGCAATGCCGGATGCGCTGAAAGAAGCAAACAGGTATTTCGCGCGGAAATATTTTCAATTAATGTTTACCAGAGAGGGTGTGCCATTCAATTCCGCAGTTGACAATATCTTTGCGCTTACACGCGTTCAGGTTAAACCGGAATGGACAGCGCAGCGCCTTGTGGAAATGCTTTCGCGCAGAACCGCTGAACGCACGCTATTTTCTGTGGCAGAGGGGGGCACCGCAGAAAGCTGGGCGGCCTTTCGCACCAGGGTGGAAATTTCGGGGCAGGATATTGTGCTGAGGCCGCAGGGCGGCAGGGCTGAGCCGGTTATTTTGCGGGGCAGCAGCCTATGGGATAACGTTTCTCTATCTATGATCATCAGGCAAAGAGACGATCTGCCCCGGTATGTGTATCTGCGCTACGCCACGCCCAGCGCTTTTTTGCGCATAACGCTGCACGGGGCGCGGCTGCTTGTGCAAGAGCGTGTCCCCGGCCAGGGGCTGTACACTATTGCCGACGAAATGATTTCCAGTCAGCCGCCTTGGCAGTTTGCTGTTTTGCTCAAGGGTAACAGACTTCGGGTGTCCCTTGGTGGAAAAATACTCGGTTCGGGCTTTATGCCCGTTTCACCTGCCTTGCGGCTTGGGGCCGTGGCTCTGGGCACTGATGACGCAGAAGGCTATGAGGGGCGTTTCAATTCTTTGAATATTGTAAGGCTCCCTTCCCGCTGGCGTATTGAGCCTGTGGGCGGCGTTGCCGCGGCCCCGGCTAATGTGGAAGACATTACCGCCTGTGTGGTGCCCTTGGCGGAGAATCCTGCAGACGCCGGACGGGTTTCCCGGCAGGTGCTGCGCGCCAGAGATGTCGGCAGTATGACTATTGCCGCCCTGGCCCCCGGCAATCTGGTTTTGGACGAGAGCCTGCTGTTGATAGCTCCATTCAACATGGAGCAAAGCCGCAGGCTATGGGACGGCATCATGGTGCAGCCCGCTGTACAAAGCTCTTGGGAGGAGGTGGCTGCTGCACTGAAGGCCATTGCTGCCGCAGGCTACCGGCCTATAGTCCGGCTTTCGCGAGATGCCGTCGCAGCGCTGGCGGCCTCTGGCGTCAGCTTGCCCGCCGACCATTATTTGCTTGATTTCACGCGGGAGGAGATTCCAAGACCCCTTTGGACCTCCCTTGCCCACAGGCATAATCGCAACAATTTTCTTTATGCTACCGCAGGAAAAAGCATGCTGTATACCGCCGGGGGCGACTGATGCGAGCCTTTCCGTTTTATTTTCTTTTTTTTGCGGCACTGTGTTGGGGTGCCTTCGCGGTACCTGCTCGTGCGCAGGAGAGCCCCGCCCCTGAGCCTCGCGCAAGCGTGGACCCCCACCCTGGCGCAGCGCCTGAAAAACTCTCCGCCGCGTACTATTACAACCGCGCGAACTACGCCTTCAGCCGCGAAATGTATGCGGAAGCTCTGGCCGAAATTGACAAAGGCATGGATCTGGATCCTGGTTTTCTGCCCTTTATTATACAAAAGGCTCTTGTGCTGTCGCGTTTGTCACGGCACGAAGACGCCGCCCGTTTTTATGCTCTGGCTCTTGAAGCCAAGCCGGATGATGCGCGTTTGGCGGCGCTTGCTGTGGAAAATTTCCAGAGCCGCCGTAAGGATGACGCTGCGGGCCTTTCCGCTGATTTGGTCAGATTTTTCAGCGGGCTTGCCGTGGAGGTGACGCCAGAACTTATTAAACTGCTGGCCGAACGGCAGGAGCAGAATGCTGCGGTATTTCTTCCCGCCTTACGTGCCGCTGGGGCTGCCGGCAAACTTACGGACGAAGAGCTGGCAGTGCTTAATGCCTGCCTTGCCAACAACGGCACTGTAGCTGCCGCGCTGCTGCGCCGTCAGAATGGTTGGCCGAGTGGCGCGGCGCCGCTTCGTGCCGTATTTGCCGTGATGACGGCCCGTGCCCTACAACTGGCCGGCAAACAGGACGAAGCTGACGCCTTTTATCGCCAGGCGGCGGAACTGGACTTTAGCCAGGAGACGCTGAATTCCATCAAAGCGCAAACCTATCTACGCTTGAATGAGCCCCAAAAGGCCGCCACAGTTTATGAGCAAGGCTGGAGAATTGCTGCAAGCCCACAGGTTTGGGCGGTGCGCGCAGCCGATGCTTATGCTGCTTCAGGTGAACTGATGGGGGCCTGTGCAATCCTTGAAAAGGCGGCAAAAGTTGCTCCGCATGATCTTTTCCTGCAAGGGCAGTTGTATTACCGCCTGGCCCAGGCTGGGGAAAATGCGGCATTGAAGGCTCTTGAACAAAAACTTGATGCCGCGGGCAATGGTATTGCCGTGAATTTTGGCAAATTTCTGTTCGCTCGTCAAAGCAAAAACAGAGAAGCTATGCAGCTGGCCCGGCAGGCGGTTGTGGAACATGTTGACGATGTCAGTGCTGTTCATGCTCAGAATGATATTCGGCTGATCGTGGCTAGCCTGGGGTTCAGCGGCGCACAGACGCCACAAGAGCAGCAGGCCGAGTTGATGCGCAACAGCGGCTGGGAACTGTGGGATAGCGGGAAAATAGATGACGCGTATATTGCTTGGCGGGATTCCATTGCCATTGATCCACTCCATGGTCAGAAAGCTGGCCCAGCTATGTGTGTGGTGTTGCTGCAGCAGGGTAAAACTGCAGATGCCATAGGGCTATTTCACATGCAGTATCCGGAAATGCCTCTGTTTTCTCTTGCACTGTACCTGGTAAAAGATAGACAATTTTCAGCTGTGTATCCTTTGTTGCGGTCCATGGCGGCCCCCTCTGGCGCCAATGCCGCTTGGTATACGCTGGCTTTGGCCGCAGGCGCGCTTGAAGCTGGAGACAGCCGGGCGGTGGAGGCCAGCGCCACGGCAGTCCTTGCCGGCAGTCCGCCCCAAGAACGTCACGTTGTCAACATCCCCATGACCGATGCCGGGGTGGGGCAGTTGCAGTTATCCGGCCAACTTTACTCGTCTATTTTTGCGGAATATCTGAGTAAATTGATTGATCAGCAGCACGTGGCGTTAATTCCGGAAATCCTGGCCAGCAGGCAGCTTCAGGGTATTCCCGCGCCGCAGGCCGCCAAATTGTTGAGTGAGGCCGGTTTCAGCCTTGCCATGGGTGACGGTGCACAGGCTGCTGTTGCACTATGGCAGCGGGCTTTGACGCTGAGCCCTGCGCTGCCCGAGGCGCATCTGGGCATGGCCTTGGCCGCTGCCATGCAGGGCAATATGGCGGCGGCTGAAATCCATCTGGATGCCGCTTCTGTCAAAAGTTCATCGAAGCACGAATTCATTCTTGGCCGTATCAGGATGCTGGAAGGGCAGACAGACGCGGCTGTGCGGCATTTCGACAATTATCTGCGCGGGGAACCCGGCAACCTTGCCGCGCGTTATGCTGTTTTTAACCTGTTCATGTCTGTGGCTGAATACACCCGCGCCCGCGCGCTTTATAGTGAATTTCAGCGCGTCGAAGGGCAAGCCGCCCGCCTGTACGAAGGACAATGCGCCCTTGCCCTGGGGGATGCCGCGCGGGCGGAAACGATTTTTCGTTCTCTGATGGGCCGGGGGGCTGCCGCAAGGGCAATAACGCCGTTGCTGGTTGCCGCGTTGCGGGCGCAGGATCGCGGGGCTGAAGCCGAAGCCTTGTTGCGGCGAAGCGGCCAGCCAGATCCTGATAAACTGACGGCCCTGCGCCGCCAGGCTGAAGACGCCTTGGCCGAAGCCCGCTATCCAGCGGCACGTGTTTATATACAAACATATTTGTCCGATGACCCCGATTCTGCCTATGTGCAGTCGCTGTACAACAGCTCTCTGCGTGATGAATACAGAATGCAGGCGGATCGACTGGAAAGGCTTAAGAGGGAGCAGATCAAAATAGCCCGAGGCGCTCTTAATCCGGCTAACCTTGACCCACAGGAACGGGAGCGGCTGGCTGCATTGGGCTCCAGCGGACAATCCGGGCTTGAGCCGGACCGTTCGCTCCTTGACGCCGCACAGAGCCATGCCGAAGGCTTGCTCGCCCGCAACAATGCGCAGCGTGACGCCCTTGAAAGCATGCTGGATGTTTCCCTGCAGCGGCACGATTTCCAGAAGGCGGCCCAAATTTCACGCCGTATGGCGCACGAATATCCCTATGACGCACACTATCAATTGCAGTCTGCCGTGCATGCGGGCGCGGTATCGCGTTTTGCTCGCGCCTTGCCCGTGGTGCGGTCGTTGTCGGCCAAGGGGCCAAACGGCGCGGGTATGGCCCTGTGTTTTGTCAACGTGGCGTCGCGGCCGAACGGGGAAAGTTATACGCCGCAAGATGTGATCGGGTATCTGGATCAGCTTGGCGCGAGCTACCGTCTTGTTTCTTTGTCGGAGTTTTTGAGCCCATCCCAGGTTGATCCCGCCACGGCTGTTCTGGGCAGCATCCCTCTGCTGCTTATTGTCGGACAAACACGGCCGGAGGATCTGCGGGTCATAGACGCTGCCTTGGCGCAACGCGGCGGCAAGGCCGTGTTGCTGGTAAGCCGGCAGTCTTTTATTCCAGGCGCTCCGGACAATCTGCCCGATGCAGCGCTGCTGCACACGCTGGTGGGCAGCGGGCGCTGGGAACTGGCGCTTACCGATACCATGGGCCGCACAATCGTGGATGCCTCCGGGCGCAGGGGGAGTTTTTGGGCACGGCGCGGCATGGTCAACGGAAGGCCGGAAACGGCGGATGAAATGAAAAACCGCTGGGCCACGGCCATGTCCACGGCGCGGCAGCTTGCGCAAAACCAAGGCTTTGCGGTGACAGCGTGGATGTATCCCGGCGGGGATTACGGTCAAATCAGTCTCAATGGCGATGCGGAAATTCGCCAGGCATATACAGAGGCTGCACGCCAGGTTTTTGCCGTGGCCTTTGTGCCCACAGCCAACGGCTATCACGTCAATGGCCTTGATCCCTTGTTTGTGCCCGTGCGCAATGTGTATGCCCGGCTGGATGCCAAAACCGTCGCGTCGATGCCGCAAAATCATCCAACCCGTCTTGCAGTACAGACAGAGGCTTTGCTGGCAAGTTGGCACGGGCAATTGCCCCGCGCCGAAATGTTGTTTGCCCGTGCCGCCGCGCTGGGCGTTTCCCCGGCAGACAACGCCTACTACCGCGCGAGCAATGCTTTGTTTGACGAAGATGCGCCCTATGCCAATGAGCTGGCGCGTGAGGCCAAACGTCTGGATCCGGACAATCCCCGTACAGATGTGCTGGTGGGCCGTGCAGAGCGCCTTTTGCATCCCAGGGTTTCGTTCAACCCGCGTGGGTGGACGGACAATGACGGGCGCAGTTTTGCGGAGTATGCACTACATTTTTCCACTTTTTTGCAAGAAAATCTTTCCGTACTAGGCTCTGTTGCCGACCTTTTTTGGGAAAGCGACCACAATTCGCTGCACGGCCGCGCCGTGGGCATTGGGGTGCGTTACTTCCCGTTTAAACAGCACTGGCTTGATCTGCTGGTGCGGGATGTGCAGCCCGACAGCGGTTCTTCCTTTATGGAGGCGCGCGCGGCATGGCGTGGCGCTTATTCGATGGATTTCCTGCGGATGAACGGATTTTATACTATGGCCTATAGCCGGCAATCGCTTGAAACGGCGGAGAGCGTCAAAAAGAATGTGTATGCCGACCGTCTGGCTTTGAACTCCGAGGCGCGCATATGGGATTGGGGCATGCTGCAGACCGAATTTTTCGGTATGCAGCGCACTGACGGCAACCGTACCGTCGGCGGCACTATCAGTCCTCGTTATATTGTTTTAGATAAGCCGCAACTGCAGGTGGGCTATCTGTTCAGTGCTGCTGATAGTGATAAAAATCCAGATGATTATTACGCGCCGCAAGAATACGTTAACCATATGGCCGTGGCTTCGGTTGACGTGGCGCTCTTTGACCAGATGCACATTCGCGGTTTTGCCGGCTACGGTATGGCCAAATCCAAGGACAAAAGCTGGGAGCAGGTTCTCCGTTACAGTCTTGATCTAAACTGGGCTCCTGTTGATAGCTGGAGCCTTGCCCTGGGGTACAGACGTATGGAGCTGCCGGATTACAACATGGACGAGTATTCGTTGCACCTGCAATATATCTTTTAACAATATTCTTCGCACGATACCGGGCTTTTGCCCGTGCCAAATCCCGTGCATGCCCGTGCGGGGGAGGTCTCTATGAAATGGTTCTGTTCCGTGGTTCAGGCCGGTTTGCTTGTTTTACTTTGCGCGGCTCCGTCGTTTGCGGCTGATGCCTGGGTAGCGGATTGGGATATGACCAACGGCCTTGCGGAGCTGCGGCAAAGTAATTTTAAAAACGCCCTTATGTTCGCCGCGTATTTTGACAAACAGGACAAACCATTTCTTACCGCCGACATGAAAAAGGCGTTGCGCGGTGCATTGGCCGTCCTGGGGTCGGGGCAAGGCGTTTATCTTTCTGTTGTCAATGATGTGGTCGAAGGCCCCGGCAAATCCGTGCAGAAAGATCCCGGCCTGGTGAGCAGGCTTATGGCCACAGACGCCAGCAGGACCGCGCATCGCAGAGAATTGCTGGCCTTGCTGGCGGTTTATCCCTTTAAAGGGCTGGAACTTGATTACGAAAGGGTGACCATGGAAGATTGGCCCAAGTTGTTGCAGTTTGCGCATGAACTTTCCACAACGCTGGCAACGCAGGGCAAAAAGTTGCGTTTGGTCATGGAACCTAAGCAAAAATACCTGCAAGGCGACCTGCCCGTTGGTCCGCAGTATGTGGTGATGGCCTACAACCTGCACGGGAGCCACAACGGGCCGGGAGCCAAGGCGGACGACGTTTTTTTGCGGCAATTGGCCCAATGGTGCGCGCACTGGCCGGTAAAGCCTGGCTTGGCGCTGTCTGCAGGCGGCTTTGCCTGGAATGCGCGGGGCGTTGTGGAACTTACGGAACGCAAGGCCGCTGCATGGGCGCAGGGTGCGGGTGTTCAGCCGGCGCGCGACGCCGCCAGTCACGCCCTGTACTTTAAGGCGGCAGACAATGCGCCGGGCAGTCCCCTGCTGGCTAAAGGGGGAACCACCGGCGACATTTGCGAAGTATGGTATGCCGATGGCGCAACCCTTGCGCATTGGGCCGAAGTGGGGCGCAGCCTTGGATTCGGCGAGATAAGTTTATGGCGACTTGGCGGCAATATGCCTGAATCATTATCTAAAATAGCAGGGGAATAAGTTATGAAGCTGCAATTCAGGCATCCCAGGGCTTGTGCAGCAGCCCTGTGGGGCATCTGGTGCTGTGGGGCAGTTCTGCTGCTGTGCGCCTGGTCGTCTATGGCCTTTGCGGCGGTATCGCCGGCACCGCGAACGCTCTATGTGAGCGCCGGATTCATCGGTGGCGACGGCCTCAATGCCGACAGGCCATTGGGCAGCATTAATGACGCGCTGCAAAAGGCCCGCAAGGGTGACGTTGTGGTGGTAGCGCCAGGGGAATACCAAGAGTCCATACGGGTTTCAACTGCCGGGATCACCGTGCAGGGCAGCGTGCCGGGCGAAACCGAACCCCAAGTTGTTGTTGCTGCTCCGGCGGGGAAACCCGGACCGGTGCTGCGCGACGGCGCAGACACGGTGTGGCGGGGTGTTGCCTTTCGCGTTGCGGACAGGGCCGCCGTGACCTTGCGTGGTTTTACGGGGCGGTTTGAATACTGCCTGTTTAGCTCTGACAGCCCGGTGCCGGGGATTGAGGTGTCTGGCGGCAGCCCTGTGTTTCAAGGCTGTACCTTTATCGGCGGCGTGGGGCCTGCCGCCATGCTGGCGCTTAATGGCCAGGCCGGGCGTAAGAGCCGCATGACCCTAGCCTACTGCTTGTTTCGCGATATTCCAGGCGCCGCTATGCTGCTGCGGGGGGAACAGGATGTGCGGCTTGTGAACTGCCTTTTCGCCGCTTGTCGTTTTGTAGCCATGCGGCAGACAGGGGTGGGAGCGCAGATTTCCGCTATTAACAGCATCTTTTTTCTCAGCCCTGAGCCCCAGCTGTTTTTGCAGACGCCCTCTGCGCCCAAGGCATATCTCGCCAATTGTCTGTATGCTCCCGCACCGGGCGATTTTATGAAATGGCAGGCAAAGCCCCTTGATCAGCAGCCGGAAATAACCGCTGTGAACAGCATTACGGCCTCTCCTCGTTTTGAGGGTGGGCGGCACGCCCTGATAAACCTTTGCGTGGACGACACCGTTAATGCGCCGGTATGGCGCTCGCTTACCTCGGCCGCAAGTAAACTTGGCCTGAAAATAAGCCTTGCGCTCAATACAGATGCACTTTCGCCTCAATACTGGAAGATGATTATTCCAGAGGTGAACGCCGGTTTTGAAGTGGTCTCACACGGGGCGGTACATGCCAGTATTACGTCCGCAGAGGTGCTGCGCGTGGGCTGGTTTGCCCCGGAGGGCGTTGCGGCCACCCTGACCATTGATCAGGCGGGGCATCTGAGTGTGATTGCGGATGGAAAGGCGATGTGCGCCATTGACCTTATGGCTCAGCCCTATATTTCCATGGGAGGGGTGGTGCGTTTGCTGCGGGAAAAAGGCCTGCGCGCGGAGCTTGTGAGCCTGAGCCATGAGAAAATTCCCGCCCACCTGCTCGCCCCCGTGCAGGAGCAGGATATCTCTTTTGCGAAGCACAATGTGGAATTGGTCATGGATACCAAGGCGTTCATGCAATACATGCTGTCCGAGTCCCGCCGTAAAATAGAGCAGGGGTTGCGCAAAAATAATGCCATGCAGAAAACGTGCGTGGCTTTTGTTTGCCCTTACAACGAAACGAACGCAAACATCCGCCAGGCTATGAATGCTGCTGGATTCCAGGTTGCGCGCAGCCATATGACGCAGCACTTCCCCTCTGCCACAGAGAGGGTTGATCTTTCAGCTTTGCAAAGCATCTCTCTGAAAGATATCATTATCGGCATGCCTACTGATAATATCAAAGAAATGCTTAGATTGTATATAGATTATTTAAAGTATAATAGATCTGTTATGGGATTATATAGTCATGGGATAACTGAATGGACCGTAAACCAATGGTTGGAGCTATTTGGCGTGTTGCATGAAAATCCTGAGGTAAAAACGGCTAGTCTTGCCGATATTGCCGTAATGGTAAAGGAGCAGTGTGAGCCAACGGGGCCGTGGACCTATCGCTGTTCATCAAAAACTGGGCCGGTGGCTGGGGAAATATCATTCCGGCCTGGCAAGGATTCGCCTTTGCTTGCCGCTGGACAGCACACGGAGTTTACAAAGGATTTTTTGGGGAAGCCTCTGCCTGAAGGGCAGGCCCCCAACATCGGTCTGTACTAATGTCCGAATTTTAGGGAGTGCCTCTCGCGCGGGGCTATCCCCACCTATGTCAGGAACACGAACTTTTCAATGGCATACTTTTCGGGGGGAGGGTCACTTGCCCTCGTCTTTGGGGCTCTACCTCAAAGACGGGGGCATAGCGTCCCCAAGAAAAAATGGGCATACCAAGCAAAGCCGGTATGCCCACCAGGGCAACCTTTATTTTCCGACCAAAGAAAAAAGAGAAGGCCCTGTGGAAAGATTCTTAATTGGCTGGCTTGCGGGA
>NZ_SIXC01000020.1 GCF_004309735.1 Desulfovibrio legallii | reverse complement strand
TTTCTTCTCGACTACGAACCGTCAGTTTGGCATTCTTATGGCTGTTCACCCTTTCCCCCTCTCGGTTTGCTGTTGTCTGTTAACTCCAGCTTTACCGATTTGGGGAGGGTGAACAACCTATTGAAACACTACACCTAGAGCATTTAACACTTGAAATGCTCGCTTACGGCAGGCAAAAGCCTGCCTTCTCGCATTTCGTGGCAAGGATTTTCAAGAAAATCCTTGCAGAGCAGTTAGCTCATTTCATTCGCTAACTGCTCTAGGCGCGCGCCCGCTGTCCGTCTTTCTGCGGCAACATCCGCAACGCGGCCTCTCTGGAAAAAACTGCGCCCGGCCCGCCTCCCTACAAAAATTTTTCTCTGTGGGGAGGCGGGCCGGGGCGGCGAAGGCTTGTTAGAATTTTCTCCAATATCTTTATCCAACTGCAACGCCGCCCAACGCCGCCCAAAGATACGACGCCTTTCCTCCGTCGCCCCCACTGCTTGGCCGAGCATGTAGACAATATCCTCATATCCTTCCATTTCAAAAATTTTCTGCCATACCTCCAGCGCCACATCGCCCATTGACTGTACGACCAAACATTTTTACCCTGTTACACAGTAAGGGGTGCATACAGGAGGGCCCGGACAGCCCCGCAGCAAAGTTTTTTCCGCCCCCATTGGCCGGGCAACGGCGTAATAATCATATAATTGCGTTACATTTTGATAAACTGCGCACTTGCAACGTGCGGCAATCTACGCTAAGGCAGGCACAGAAACTTCGTAACTTTTTTCACTAAACGGTATGCTTGCTATACCATAAGGTTAACGCCGCCCGGCTGTGCCGGGCCGACGCCCACAGACCCGCAACCCACGGGGCAAACGTATGACTGCATCCTTGTTTACGGTCGGCCTGCTACCGCTTTTGGCGGCCACGGCCCTCATGCTCTGGGCCACGGCGCAGGCCGTGCGCCAGCGTGACCTGCCGCGCCGCCTCATTCTTTGGGGCGCGCTGCACGATACGGCCCTGGCCTGTCTGGCCCTTGCGGCCGGCGGCGGGGCCGCGCGCACGGGCCTCTGGCTGTTTGTCCTTTTCCAGCTGGCCTCACGCCTGCTGGCCTGGACGTCCTTGCGCCGTCTGCAGGACGGGGCCGTCCGGGCCGACGCCGCCGCGCCCCTGCGCCTGGAAGACCTGCGCGGCGTGGGCGCGCGCAGACCCTGGACAGGCGCGGCCTTTGCCCTGGGCCTGCTGGCCGCCGTGGGCGGCTCGCCCTTCCTTATGCCGGAAGCCCGCGCCTTCATAACGGCCGGCGTGCTGAACAACCTGCCCGGCGGCCTGCCTGTCCTGCTGGCGGCGGCCCTCACCACCACGGTCTTTATCTGGCTGTATGTGACGGCCGTGCGCGTAACGGTGCTGGAACCCGCGCCCGAAACCACGCCCGGCACAGGTGCGCCACGCGCCGGCGGTCTGACGACGCTGCTGTTGGCCTGTGCCGTGGCCCTGCTGGGCCTTGGGCGCGGCCCTCTGACGGACCTCCTGGCCTCCGGCGGCTTTGCGGCCCCGCACAGCGCCGTGCATCCGGCCTACTGGTGTTATTATCTGGGCGCCTTCCTCACCGGCCTGGCTTTTCTGGCCCGGCTGCCCTGGGCCTCCAAGGCCGGCGCGGCCTTCGCCGCCCTGGCCCTGGCCGCGGTGCTGGCCGTGCCCGCCCCGCCCACGGCAAAACTGTTTCTGCTCATGCTCTGCGGCATAGGCCTGGTGGTAGCCGTATACTCCCTGGGCTATATCCACGGCGCGCACCAGGGCCGCTATTGGTTCTTCCTGCTACTGACCTTCGCCTCTCTGGCGGGCATCGTCTCCTCCTCCGACGTGACCGGCATGTACGGCTACTGGGAGCTGATGACCTTTGCCTCCTATTTTCTGGTGGTGCACGAAGACACTCGCGCGGCGCACGACGCCGGCGTCAAATACTATGTTATGTGCGCGGGCGGCGCGCTGCTCATGCTGCCCGGTCTGCTGCTGCTGGGGCAGGGCCTTTCTCCGGCCCTGCTCAAGGGCGCGCTGCTGCTCTGCCTGGCGGGCTTCGGCGTCAAGGCCGGTCTGGTGCCCCTGCACTCCTGGCTGCCCGACGCCCACCCCGCTGCGCCCTCATCCGTTTCCGGTCCGCTTTCGGGCGTGATCACCAAGATGGGCGTGTTCGGCATTGTGGCTGTGCTCTTTGTACAGCCCGGCGCGCTGAGCATGCCCGGTCTTATGGGCTTTTCCTGGCTGGGCACAGGGCTGGTGGCCCTGGGCGCGGCCACCCTGGTCTACGGCGAAATTATGGCCCTGTACCAGGACGACATCAAACGCATGCTGGCCTACTCCACCCTGGGGCAGATCGGTGAAATCACCCTGACCCTGGGCTTGGGCACCTGGCTCGCCACCACGGGTGCGCTCTGGCACATGCTCAACCATGCGGTCATGAAGGACCTGCTCTTTCTTGGAGCCGGCGCGCTTATCCTGCGGGCCGGCAGCCGCAAACTGACGGACCTGCGCGGCCTGGGCGCGCAGATGCCCATCACCGTGGCCTGTATGGGCGTGGGGCTGATCAGCGTCATGGGGCTGCCGCCCTTCGGGGCCTTCTACAGCAAATACCTGATGATTCAGGCGGCAGTGTCTTCCGGCCACGTCTGGCTGGCCGTGCTCATTCTGGCCGGATCCCTGGTGGGGCTCATCTACTATACGCGCATTCTCAAAACCCTGGTCTTTGAGGAGCGCCCCGCCCACCTGCCCACCGTAACTGAGGCCCCGCGCAGCATCCAGATCGCTCTGATCACCCTGGCGGGCACGAGTCTGCTGCTGGGTCTGGCCCCGCAGCTGCCCGCCCAACTGGTGGCCCCTGTGGCCTCCCTGATTTTTGCGCCCCAGGCGGGCGACCCCGCCGCGCTGCTGGCCATGCGGGTTTCCTGGCCCGTATATGTGCTGGTGCCCGTGTTTGGCGCGGCCCTGCCCGCCCTGTTCCGGCGCGACCGCATCAAGGCCGGCAAGGCCAGCGCGGGCGTGCTGCTGCTGAGCGCCCTGCTGGTGGTCGTGTTCGGCCGCCAGCTGGACACCCTCTCCTTCTGCTTTGCCCTGCTGGTGCCCCTGCTGGGCGCGCTGAACATGGTTTACGCCCTGGGCTACATGGAACACAGCCACCGGCAGTGGCGCTTCTACTGCGCGTTTACCTGCATGTGTGGCGGTCTCATGGGCATGGCCGCCAGTCAGTACTTACTGAGCTTCTTCCTGTTCTGGGAAATTATGAGCTCCTGGACGCTCTACCTGGCCATCGCCCACGAAGGGGACAAAGCCTCGTTGCGCGAGGCCTTCAAATACTTCAGCTTCAACGTCTTCGGCGCGGGCTTTCTGTTCGTAGGCCTCTGCGTGCTGGGCCCGGCCACGCCTTTCAACGCCAGCCTGCTTACGGGCAACGTGCCCAACCTGCCGCCTTTCGCCGTTGGACTGGGCATGGCCCTGCTGGCAGCGGGTTTTGTGCTCAAGGCGGCGCAGCTGCCCTTCCGCATTGACTGGCAGATGCACCCGGCCCTCGCGCCCACGCCCGTTTCCGGCTACATTTCCTCCGTGCTGCTGAAGAGCGCCATCCTCGGCCTGATCAAGCTCTTCATGCTGCTGGGCGGCGGCTTTGCCCTGGCCGGGCTGCTTTCCGGCTTTACGCAAAGCGCCATCAGCACCGTGGTCATGTGGATAGGCGGCGTTACCATCATCATGGCGGCGCTGCAGGCCCTGCGCACCAGTGGCATCAAGCTCATGTTCATCTACTCCACGGTGAGCCAGCTGGGCTACATGGTGCTGGCCGTGGCCGCGGGCGGCGCCCTGGGTTACGCGGGCGGCATGCTGCACGTGGTCAACCACGTCTTCTTCAAAGACCTGCTTTTTCTGGTCTGCGGCGCGGTCATGTTCGCCAGCCACAGGGAAACCCTGGACGATCTGGGCGGCCTGGGCCGCAAAATGCCCTTTACCCTGGCCATGTTCGCCATTGCCGGGCTTTCGCTGGTCGGCGTGCCGCCCACCAGCGGCTTTTCGTCCAAATGGCTCATCTACCATGCTCTCATGAACGCGGGCCAGCCCTTCCTGGCGTTGCTCTCGCTGGTGGGCAGCGTGCTGACTCTGGCCTATGTGGCCAAATTCCTGCACGCGGCCTTTCTGGGGCAGCCTGCCCCGGACCTGGAGCACATTGAGGAAGCGCCGCGCATCATGCGCGTGCCCATGGGCATTCTGGCCGCGGGCTGCGTGCTCACGGGCGTATTCCCCGGCTTGGCGCTCTACCCCATCAACGCCATTTTAGCGGAATACGGGCTTGCGCCGCTCCATGTGGGACTTTCGGGCATACTTTCCGGACCGGGCGCGTGGAACGCCACAGGCCTCTGCGTCATGGCGGCCCTGGCCTTTCTGGGCGGGCGCTGGTTTGTACTGCGCTTTACCCGCCTGCGTGAAATTGACGTGCACACCTGCGGCATGCCGCCGGAAACGGCCGCCACCCGCATGACGCCTTCCAGCATCTACGGCGGCCTGCCCCGCCTGCTGGGCGGCCACAAGCCCGCCAAGGAGAACCGCTCATGAGCGACACCCTGCTTGCCATTGTGCATATGTGCCTGTTTCCCGGTGGGGTGTTCGCCCTGCTGGTGGCCATGTTCTTCAAAGGACTGGACCGCCGGGTGGAGGCCCGCCTGCAGCGCCGGGTGGGGCCGCCCTTGACCCAGCCCTGGCTGGACATCGCCAAACTGCTGACCAAGGAAACGCTTATCCCCAAGACGGCCTGCCGCCCGGCCTTTCTTATGGCCCCGGTGTTCGGCTTTACGGGCATGGCCGTGTGCGCGGCCTTCATCCCCGTACCGGGGGTGTACTCCGGGCTCTACAACATGGGCGACCTGCTGGTGCTCTTCTACCTGCTGCCCATTCCGGCCATGGCCCTTATGCTGGGCGGCTCCGCCTCCAGCTCGCCCTTTGGGGCCGTGGGCTTCTCGCGCGAAATGCTGCTTATGCTGGCCTATGAAACACCCTTGCTTATGATTTTGCTTTCCGTAGCCATGCTGGTGGGCAAAGCCCTGCACGGCGGGGCCTGGGGGGCGGAATTTTCGCTCTTGCGCATTGTGGCCTGGCAGCAGGAGGCCGGATCTCTGGGCTTCAACCCCGCCATGGTGCCGGCTTTGTTCGCTTACCTCATCTTTCTGCCCGGCACCATGGGCGTGGCCCCCTTTGACATTCCGGAAGCGGAAACGGAAATCATCGAAGGACCGCTGCTGGAATACGGCGGCCCGCTGCTGGCGCTGTTTCAGATCACCTCGGCCCTCAAGACCTTTGTGGTGCTGGGGCTGGGGGTGGCGCTTTTCTTTCCCGGCACTATATCTGACTTGTGGCCAGTGAACCTGCTCTGGTTCCTGCTCAAGTGTCTGGCGCTCATGCTGCTGTCGCTCACGCTGGTCAAGTCGGCCATGGGGCGCTTGCGCATCGACCAGGCCTTCCGCTTCTATGTGACGGTGCCCACGGGCCTGGCCCTGCTGAGCCTCGTCCTGGTCTGGGTACTGTAAGGAGGCCCCCGTGTCCCTGGACAATCTGCTCAAAAAACTTTCGGTGCGCTCGCCGTGGCTGTTCCGCATCAATGCGGGTTCGTGCAACGGCTGCGACGTGGAGCTGGCCACGACAGCGTGCATTCCGCGCTATGACGTGGAACGCCTGGGTTGCCGCTACTGCGGCAGCCCCCGCCACGCGGATATTGTGCTTATCACCGGCCCGCTGACCACGCGGGTACGCGACAAGGTGCTGCGGGTCTGGAATGAAATTCCGGAACCCAAGGTCACCGTGGCCGTGGGCATCTGCCCCATTTCGGGCGGGGTCTTTCGCGAGGGGTATTCCATTGAAGGCCCCATTGACCGCTACATCCCCGTGGACGTCAATGTGCCGGGCTGTCCGCCGCGGCCCCAGGCCATTCTGGAGGGCGTGGTGCAGGCCAGGGCCATCTGGATGAAAAAACTGGGTCTGGAGGCATAGTTATGGCGGGCTTTCTGAAAGTGCTCTTCCACAACCTGCTGGAAGGCCCCAGCACCGATCCCTTTCCTTTTGGCGAAACCTTCACTCCGGCGCGCCTGCGCGGCCGGGCGCGGGTAGACCCAGACCTCTGTATGGGCTGCGGCACCTGCCGTCACTACTGCGCTGCCGGGGCCATCAACATCACGCAGCTGCCCGACGGCACCGGCTTTACCATCACCATCTGGCAGAACTCCTGCTGTCTGTGCGCCTCGTGCCGCCATTACTGCCCCACCGGGGCCATGAGCATCACCAACGACTGGCATTCGGCCCACCCGGAGGAAGAAAAATTCCGTCGGCTGGAGCAGCATACCATCAAATACGAGCCCTGCGCCCACTGCGGCGCGCTCATGCGGCCCCTGCCCAAAAAACTGGCCGAGCGCCTCTATGCCCATAACAGCGAAATCGACCACGAACTGACGCGCCACCTCTGCCCCAAATGCCGGCAGATTGAAGACGCCAAGCGCAACGCCTGCCTGCTGCCGCAGCACGCCGCCGCCGCGCCGGATTCGCCCGTCACTTCGGCCGCCCCCACCAAGGATTAGCGGGCCCGCCCCGCGGAGAACGTTATGCAAGAAATCATCAAGGGCAACGCCGCCGTCATTGAGGGCCTCAGCGCCCTGTGCCCGGAGGCGGACGCCGTCCACCACAGTGCCGACAGCTTCGGCAACGCCTTCCACTGGTTCCGACTGGGCACGCCGCGCACCCTGCCGGAGGCCGCCGGCCTGCTGCGCGACGCCGGCGCGCGCCTGTGCATGACCACTGCCTACAACCGCCGCCAGCTGAGCGAACCCATGCAGGAAGTGTGCTACCACTTTGAGCTGGAAGGCGTCATCTACAACCTTACCGTGACCCTCAACGGCGAATGGCCCACCGTGCCTTCCATCACGCCCCTCTTTGCCAATGCCGACTGGCACGAACGAGAAATGATGGAGCTCTACGGCATCAGCGTGACCGGCCACCCCAATCCGCGCCGCCTGTTCCTGGACGAAGAGCTGGACGCCGGCATCCTCAACGAGGCCGTGCCCCTGTCCATCATGATGAACGGGGCCTGCACCACAGACCTCTGGGAACGCATCCTCAAAGAAAAAGGGGCCCGCTCATGAGCACCAGCACCTTTGATATGCCTCTGGGCCCCGTGCATGTGGCCTTAGAGGAACCCGTCTACTTCCGCCTGACCGTAGAAGGCGAAACCGTGCGTCACGTAGAGCTGACCTCCGGCCATGTGCACCGCGGCATGGAAGCCCTGGCCAGCCAGCGCAACCTGATCAAAAACGTGACGCTCACCGAGCGGGTCTGCTCTCTTTGCTCCAACAGCCATTCCTTCACCTACTGCATGGCCGTGGAAAATGTGCTGGGCATCACCATTCCCCCCAGGGCGCGCTATCTGCGCGTGCTGGCCGAAGAAATCAAGCGCACGGCCTCCCACCTCTTCAACACCGCCATCCAGGCCCACATCATCGGCTTCAAATCCCTGTTCATGCACGTCATGGAAGTGCGTGAAATGATGCAGGACCTGAAAGAGACAGTCTACGGCAACCGCATGAATCTCGCCGCCAACTGCATTGGGGGGGTCAAGTACGATGTGGACAGGGAATTGTTGGACTATATGCGCAAAACAGTGGACAAAATCGAACCCCAGGTGGAGCAAATCTGCGAGATTTTCAACACCAACAGCCTGGTGCTGGCCAGGACCAGGGGCCTTGGGCTGCTGCCCAAAGCAGACGCCCTGCGCCTGGGCGTGGTGGGCCCGGTGGCCCGGGGTTCCGGCGTGCACATCGACGTGCGTAAGGATTCTCCCTACGCCGCCTACGGCGAGCTGGACTTTAAATCTGTGGTGCGGGAAGACTGCTGCATCCACGCCCGCACCATGGTGCGCCTGCACGAAATATTCCAGTCGTTCTCCCTTATCCGCCAGTGCATCGAGCGCCTGCCACAAGGCCCGCTGACCGCTCCCTTGCGTCAGATCCGCACGGCCGAGGCCTGCGCCCGCACCGAGGCCCCGCGCGGCGAGGTGTTTTACTACATCCGCACCAATGAAACGGACATCCCCGCCCGTCTCAAGTGGCGCGTGCCCTCCTATATGAACTGGGAGGCTCTGGGCGTGATGATGCGCGACTGCAAGGTGGCCGATGTAGCCCTGATCACCAACAGCATTGACCCCTGCGTTTCCTGCACGGAACGCTGAGCCATGCACGAAGCCAGTCTGGTACAGGGGCTGCTGGATATGTGCCTCACCGCTGTGCGGGAACACAACGCCGCCCACCCTGAAGCGCCCGTCACCCGCGTGGAAGAGGTGCGCTGCCAGCTGGGCCTGCTCAGTTGTGTGGAACCGCAGACCCTGACCGCCTGCTTCGAACTGTTTACTGAAGATACCCCGGCGGCCGGGGCACGACTGGTGCTGGAAACCGCCCCCCTGCCCTGCCGCTGCCAGACCTGCGGCCACGACTTTACCCTGACGCAACGGCGCTTTACCTGCCCCCGTTGCGGTGGCGAAAACATCCATTGCGACGGCGGCCACGGACTGACCCTCCTGGCCCTGCACGTCGCCGCCGAGGAACCGGACCATGACTGAACACATCCAGGTCATACCCGACAAATGCCGCGCCTGCCGTCGCTGTGAGGTGGCCTGCATTGCCGCCCACCACGGCATTTCCTTCAAAGAGGCCATGAAGCACCGCGACGAAATGGTGGCCCGCGTGCAGGTGGTCAAGGCAGAAGGCTTCAAAACCACCGTGCGCTGCCACCAGTGCAACCCCGCGCCCTGCGTCAACGTCTGCCCGGCAGGCGCCCTGCAGCAGGACGCCGAAGGCCGCATCATCATGCGCGTGCAGTACTGCCTGGCCTGCAAAATGTGCATCGCCGCCTGCCCCTACGGCACCATCAGCATGGACACCATCGGCATGCCCGACGTGGACGCCGATGGCGGCGAAACCCTGGCCCAGCGCTCCCGCCGCGAGGTGGCCGTGCGCTGTGACATGTGCCGGGCCTGGCGCATGGAAAACGGCAAGAAGATTACGGCCTGCATGGAGGCCTGTCCGGCCCACGCCCTGGCCCTGGTGCTGGCCGACGGCACCGTTGTGGAGGCCCCCACCCCGGTCAAGGCCGTCAAGCCCGCAAGTGCAGCGCCCACAAAGGCACAGCCTGCGACACCTGCAGAATAGCCCAGGCATCGTTATGGCTTGCCGCATATTGCGGGTTTGCGGTAGAGCTATTTTTAAAAATAGTTACTGATATCTTTAAAAAGGGCTTTACAACGCCCGCCACTTTATACACAATGTTTTTCGGCGGACGAGGCCCCGGCGGGCCTCTGTCCCCGCCGAAGGCATCCCAACCAGGCCCGTGCGGCCCCAAAAAAGTGAGGGAAACCATGCCCAAGCATCTGGAAGTGTATAAGTGCGTTCACTGCGGCAACATTGTTGAAGTGCTCCACGGCGGCGGCGCCGACATCGTTTGCTGTGGCGAGCCCATGAAGCTGATGAAAGAGGGCGCCACTGACGGCGCCCTGGAAAAGCATGTGCCCGTTATTGAAAAAGTGGACGGCGGCTATAAGGTGAAGGTGGGCAGCGTGCCCCATCCTATGGAAGAAAAGCACTGGATCGAATGGATCGAACTGCTGGCCGACGGCCGCAGCTACACCAAGTTTCTCAACCCCGGCGACGCGCCCGAGGCTTTCTTTGCCATCGACGCCGCCAAGGTGACCGCCCGCGAGTTCTGCAACCTGCACGGCCATTGGAAGGCCGAAAACTGAGCCTGAGCGCGCTTGAAGGAGAATCCCCATGCAGAAGTATGTTTGCAGTGTCTGTGGTTACGAGTACGACCCGGCCGAAAACGACAACGTGGCCTTTGAAGATCTGCCCGATGACTGGTGCTGCCCCGTGTGCGGCGTGGGTAAAGATCAGTTCAACCCGGCCTAGTTTTTTATAAGCCCGCACTGTGCGGCATGGCGTCGCCCTGCTTTGGCGGGGCGGCGCAATCGGGTTTTATGCGCCTTGCCCTGCGCGGCGCGCAGGGCCGTTCCGCCGCCCGGCATTTCCCCCGCCCTGCCCTTGCGGCTTGGCGGGTTTTTTTTCGCACCGCAATCATACCGGAGGATGGTACATGCAACCTGTTGAGATTAAAAAAGACATTTACTGGGTAGGTTTTGTGGACTACGACCATCGGGATTTTCACGGCTATTCCCGTTCGCCCGACGGTTCCACCTACAATGCCTACCTTATCAAGGACGAAAAAAACGCCCTGCTGGACACCGTTGCCCCCGGCTGCCACGGCACCCTGCTCTGCCGCATGGCCCAGGTGCTGGAGCCGCAGAAGGTGGACTACATTATCTGCAACCACCTGGAGCTGGACCACTCCGGTTCGCTGGAAATCCTGGTGGAACGCTGCAAGCCCGAAAAAATCTTTGTTTCCCAGACGGGTCTCAAATCCTTGGCCGGCTACTTTAACGCCAAGGACTGGCCCGTGCAGGCCGTTAAAACCGGCGACCGCATCAGCCTGGGCAAGCGCAGCGTGGTCTTTCAGGAAACCCGTATGCTGCACTGGCCGGACAGCATGGTTTCCTATATCCCTGAAGAAAAACTGCTGGTGAGCAACGACATCTTCGGCCAGAACATCGCCAGCTCCGCCCGTTTTGTGGACGAATTCGGCGACATGGGCGAATTTTGGCGGCGCGTGAAGGAATACTACTACAACATCGTGCTGCCTTACTCCCCCATGACCCTCAAAACCCTGCCCATTGTGGAAAAGCTGGATGTGGACATGATCGCCCCGGACCACGGCCTCATCCACCGCGGGCCCGAAGCCGTGCGCGCCATCATTGACATGTACCGCACCATGGCCGAGCAGAAGCCCCAGCAGCGCGCGCTTATTTTTTACGACACCATGTGGCAGTCTACGGAAACCATGGCCTATTCCGTGGGCAGCGGCCTGGAAGAAGCCGGCGTGCCCGTGCGCCTCATGTCCGTGAAGCACAACCACCACAGCGCCGTCATGACCGAACTGGCCGACTGCGGCGCGGTGCTGGCGGCCTCGCCCACCCACAACAATACCGTGCTGCCCCTGGTGGCCGCCCAGCTCACCTACATGAAGGGCCTGCGCCCACAAAACCGCATCGGCGGCGCTTTCGGCTCCTACGGCTGGTCCGGCGAAGGCCCCAAATTCCTGCAGGAGCAGCTGGCTTCCATGAATATGGAAATGCCCTGCGAAGCCGTCAAATGCATGTGGCGGCCCAACCACGAAGCCCTGGCCGCTTGCCACCAACTGGGCAAGGACGTGGCCGAAGCGCTCAAAAAGAAGTGCCAGGGCTAACCGCCCGGTACGGTTGTCACAGCGCCAAAACGCCGGGCACCGGCGTAAAAGCGGTCGGAAACTGTGGTTTCCGGCCGCTTTTTCAGAACAATTTCACTGCGAAACTGCTCTGGCCGCTGCGTGCGCAAACGCCCGCCACGCAGACATAAACGCAATGCCTTTGTGCTGTTAACCGCCGAGGCGAGCGGAGTAAAATTTTTGAAAATGGATATTCTCAACGTTGCAATGCTCCAGACAGGGCGTGACCCTTTTTAGACCTGCCCCAAAGGGCGCGGACCGTCTGTCCGGTTGCCCCGCGGCAACGCCTTGAGGCCCAGGCCGCAAACGCTTGGCGGCTGCACAATGTGCAAAAAATCTGACACGCCCCCCCAAAAGGCTGGTGAGGTTGTGCGTGCCACGCACGGCAGACGGCGTGCCCCGATGGATGGGCCTGAGCAAAGGTTGCCGCGACTGCCCGGCGGGCTTTCATGCCCTGTGCAGACTTTTGCCGCCCTGCCGGAAAACGGCCTACAAGGCGGGAAAATGCCCCAACCTCCTGCCCCTCATGAGAAAACAAAAAAAAATTGCAAAAATTTGTTGACAGAGGGGCTTGTTTTGGGCATTGTTTCTTTCGCCGAGGGGCTGTAGCTCAGTTGGGAGAGCGCTTGAATGGCATTCAAGAGGCCGTCAGTTCAATTCTGTCCAGCTCCACCAGATTTCTTAAAACCCCCGATCATTGAAAAATGGTCGGGGGGTTTTTGCGTGTTTGGTAAGGCCAACTCGCCTGAAAGCAAATCTGAAATTCCCTATTTACATATCGCGATCACACGATCAGCTGCAGCCAAGAATTTGTTACCCAGCGTCATTATTTGCTCTTTTTGGTTACTCGCCCAGTTCCCTTTGTCTTGTAGATTTTTTAGAGGACGGAAATTCCCCAATTGTGACACTGGGACTGATTGCCAGATACTATTTTGAACAAGTACATTCATGTCTTCAATATCACCAATGAAAGAATCTGTGAGATTAGATGCTTTTTCAATTTTAGGATTATTTATAAAACGCGCATCAATTTGCGTCTGAATATGGTCTTTATGGATAGAATCAGCCCGGACATAATTACCACCGCGCGTATCGAATCCATTAAAAATCCACCCAGCAAATTTTGGGGCCCCCAAATTCTCATATAAATCAAAATTAGGGTTAGCTTTCTTAAACCGTGAATATCCAGGGTAATCCTCCCAAAAAGAAGTAGCGTTTATGGGTAGAATTTCCGATACTGACCCGAACGGAGATTTTACATGAAAGCGTCCAGATTTTCTGACAGCCAGATTTTGGGAATTTTGAAGCAGGCCGAGAATGGGATCCCCGTGACCGAGACCGA
>NZ_SIXC01000019.1 GCF_004309735.1 Desulfovibrio legallii | reverse complement strand
ACGCAAAAACGCCTGCCCGTCATCCGGGAATCCTGTGCGGCGAGGCGCTGCGAATTTTGTTCTCTGGCAAGGAAACGGCCCCGCTCGGACGGGGATAGTACTCTTATGGTACAGRCCCGGACGAAAAGGGCCGTTGACGCAGCCAGAGGGAAAACGCAAAAACGCCTGCCCGTCATCCGGGAATCCTGTGCGGCGAGGCGCTGCGAATTTTGTTCTCTGGCAAGGAAACGGCCCCGCTCGGACGGGGATAGTACTCTTATGGTACAGACCCGGACGAAAAGGGGCCGTTGACGCAGCCAGAGGGCAAAATTCGCGCGCCTCGCCGCACAGGATATGTAATAAGAATGGAGGCGTAACACATTCGCCATACACCCGGCGTAACTCCTGATTACTTGTAAACAAAAAGACTTCAGGAGTCTGCCATGTCCGGGCCGTCCGCTTCCTGCCCGCTCTTGTGCGGGCAGCGTCCCAAGCCGCCCCTGCCAACGGCGTTTTTATGTCACCCTACCCACTGGCAAACAGCCGCCCCCTTGCCCGTGAGCCACGCGGATAGCGCAGCTGAAGCCCGACTGCTGGAAGATGTACTGCGCTCCAAGGCCGTGCGCACCGTACTGCAGCCCATTGTGTCGCTACGCGATGGATCGGTTTTCGGCTACGAGGCCCTTAGCCGGGGCCCGGCGGGCAGCCTTCTGGAAAAGCCGGACGCGCTTATTGCGGCGGCCCTGCGCCATGGACGCATGCTGGAGCTGGAGCACCTTTTCCGTCACCGCGCCCTGCGCACGGCCCGCCGCCTGCCCGCGGGCCTGCGCCTTTTTCTCAACGTCAACCCCAACATTATTCAGGACGCACGCTTCCGTGAGGGCTTCACCCGCGAATATCTGACGCGCTTTGCCATCTGCGCCGAAGACATCGTTTTTGAGATCACCGAACGTGAATCCGTGGCCAATCTGCGGGATTTTCTGGGCATTATTGAACATTACAAAACGCAGAACTACAAAATCAGCATTGACGACGCCGGGGCGGGCTATTCCGGCCTCAACCTCATTTCCGACGTGCAGCCGCACTTTATCAAGCTGGATATGCGACTGGTGCGCGG
Source organism: Desulfovibrio legallii (assembly GCF_004309735.1). Lineage (NCBI taxonomy): Bacteria > Pseudomonadati > Thermodesulfobacteriota > Desulfovibrionia > Desulfovibrionales > Desulfovibrionaceae > Desulfovibrio > Desulfovibrio legallii. Next base: position 18,842 of record NZ_SIXC01000019.1, on the reverse strand, counting down.
GGTGGACAAGGATCTGGTGCGCCAGGCCCTGATCCGCAGCATGCAGGAGTTCGCCTCCCTCACCAACACGCGCATCATCGTCGAAGGCATTGAAACCGAGGCCGAGCTGGCCACCCTGGTGGGCTTTGGCGTGCCCTACGGCCAGGGCTTTTACCTGCGCAGGCCCCACCCAGACCCGCTCCCGCCCGAAGCCGCCGCCCTGCGGGTCATCCAGCGCGAGAATAAAGTCAAAAACCGCTTTTTCGGCGCGCGGGTCCACAAATTCCACGTCAAAAACATCTGCCGCCCCGGCGTGAGCCTGCCGCCCTCTACCCCCATTGCCGACCTGGTGGAGCTGTTTGACAAGGATCCCGCCCTCCACGGCCTCTGCGTAGTCAGGGACGGCCTGCCCCTGGGCACGGTGACGCGCCACCGACTGCACCGCCAGTTGGGCGGCAGGTTCGGCTTTTCTCTGTTCGCGGGCAAAACTGTGGATGTGGTCATGGACACAAACTTTCTGCGTGTGGAGTACCAGACCACCATTGACCGGGTGGCCCGGCAGGCCATGCTGCGTGAGGACGAAAAACTCTATGATTTCGTGGTGGTGACCCGTGAAGGCCGCTATCTGGGCGTCGTCACTGTCAAGGAACTGCTGGAAAAAAGCATTGAATTGGAAGTGGCCAATGCCCGTCAGCTCAATCCGCTTTCCGAACTGCCGGGCAACGCCCTCATCGATATTGAGCTGGAACGCATGGTGCGCCTGGGGCTGTCCGCCTGCGTACTTTATTTCGATATAGACAACTTCAAACCCTACAACGACAAATACGGCTTCAACAATGGCGACAAGGTACTTAAACGCCTTTCGTCCATCATCCGGGAGTGCGTTCCGGAGCAATCCTTTGTGGGCCATATCGGCGGGGACGACTTCATCGCCGTTTGCTCCTGCCAACAGGCCGCATCCATCTGCCAGGCCTGCCTCAAGGCCTTCGGCCAGGCCGTGCCCGCGTTTTACAGCCCCGAAGACGCGGCGCGCGGCCATATGGACGGCAAAAACCGAGCGGGAGAAGAAGAACGCTTTCCGCTCATGTCCCTGAGCATTGTGGGCGTCAACGCCGCCCACCACCAGAGCGTGGCCGACCTGGCCCGCGCCGCCGCAACCCTCAAAAAACAGTGCAAATCCCTGCCAGGCAGCAACTACAGCCTCACCAGCTGAACCGCGGCTGCGTCGCACGCCTGCAACGTCCCCTTACAGGAGATTCCATGCCGCTCAGCCGCAAACTTTTTCTCTCCTTTGCGGGCATCATCGTCCTCATCCTGCTGCAGTTTATTGTTCTGCTCCGCGGCGCCGAAGACCTCAACACCGCAGTGGCCCGCATGGACCAGGAACTGCTGCCCTCGGTGGTGGCTGTGCAGTCCATGAATATGCAGCTCTATTCCGCGCGTTCAGACCTGGCCGCCCTCACCACCCACACGGACAAAGTCACCATTACGGAATACCACAGTCGCATCAAGCGCACCCTGCGCCAGATGGAACGCCAGGCCGCCGCCTATGACGCGCTCCTCGCGCAACGCCAGGGCCGCGTGGCCGACGCGACCGCCAAACTCTGGACCAACATCACGGAGCAGCTGCGCCTGGCCGAAAAACCGCGCCTGGAGGTTGTGCGCCTGGCTTCTGAGGGCGATACGGACGGGGCCATTGCCCTGTTTACCCGCGACCGCGCCGACTTTTTGCGCCTGGCGCGCTATTTTGACCAGCTGGTGACGGCGGACGTGGCGGCGGGCCGCGCAGAAGCCGCCCAGGCGCATCAGGATGTACGCCGCCTGCTGCGCCGCGCGGGCGCGTTGAGCCTGGCCGTGATCTGCGTCAGCCTGCTGGTGGCCTGCGCCATTACCATCTCTGTGCAGCGGCAGCTGGGGGCGGACCCGGCCCGCCTCTGCCGCATCGCCGCCCAGGTGGCCGATGGCGCCTACACCCTGGAGCACCGCCGCCCGCCCCACGGCGTCTACGCCGCCATTGTGCGTATGGTGGAGGCACTCAAAACCCATATCGAAAATGCCCGCCGCGAATCCCAGCGGGCCCGCCAGGAAGCCCTGCGCGCCGCCGCGGCTCTGGAACAGGCCCAGCAGGCCGAAGAGGCGGCCAAAACCAAAAGCGCTGCGCTGCTGCAGGCCGCCACATCCCTGGAAGACGTGGTCCAGGTGGTTGCCGAAGCATCCGGGCAACTGGCCCACAGTACAGAGCAGACCGGCCGCGCCGCCGCCCTCACCGCCAGCCGGCTCACGGCCGCAGCCGACGCCACCCAGTCCATGCACGACGCCGCCCGCCAGGTAGCCCAAAGCGCCGCCACAGCCGCAGCCTCCTCCGCCCGGACCAGAGCTGAAGCCGAAGCCGGTGCAACCATCGTCCGTCAATCCCTGCAAGGCATGGAAAAGGTGCAGCAGGCTTCCCTGCGCCTTAAGGAAGACATGGCCCAGCTGCACGGCCGCGCCCAGGGCGTCGCCCGCGTCGTGGACGTCATTGCGGACATTGCGGACCAGACCAACCTCCTGGCCCTCAACGCCGCCATTGAAGCCGCCCGCGCCGGAGAGGCTGGCCGGGGCTTCGCCGTGGTGGCGCAGGAAGTGCGCAACCTGGCCGAAAAAACCGTCATCTCCACCCGCGACGTGCACGCCGCTGTGGCCGCCATGCAGCAAAGCGCCGGGCAAAGCATGACCTCTCTGGACGCCGCCCTGAAAATCATTGCCGCAACCACCGGCCTCGCCCGCCAGTCCGGCACGGCCCTGGAAACCATCGTCGCCACCGTGGACGCCACGGCAGACCAGGTGCGCCGCATCGCCGAAACCGGCGCAGGCCAGGCCCAAAACGCCGCCGCCGTGGCCGAGCATATCCACAACGTCAGCCAAAACGCCGCCGAAACCGCCAGCCATATGAAAGCCGCTGTTGCCGCCGTGGACGGTATGGCCGCCCAGGCCAGACATTTGGCCGGTCTGGTGGAAAAAATGAAGCAATAAAAAACTTCTTTCCCTCAGGGGACGCGCCGGGCATACCCTGGTCAAAATGTTTTTCCAGCACAAAAGGCTGTGGAAGCTGTGCACAAAAAGCAATGCGTCGACAATTACAACAAAACATCAACCATACCATATAATTTTAAAGCATCTATTCATTGCCCTCAATTTTTCACATAGCCAACTTGATCTCTTTCCATTTCTCTCCTGGATACAGCATAATTGCAGCAAAAAAGCGCACCTTTCCCATTGGACAAGGTACGCTCTGCGCTGTTCTGTAAGAAAGTAACGTTTTTTGAAGGATGGGGAGCATGGGGGGAAGGGAACTTTTGTGAACAAAAGTTCCCTTCCCCCCACTGTAAAAAAGTTCCGAATTCCGAGTTCCGGGTCCGGGCTGCGGCGCGTCCTTACTGGTTTTTGCCCAGTTCCAGGGCTGCCAGATTGGCGGGGTGGAGTTTGGGCGGCAGGTATTTTTTGATGGCGGCGGCCAGGGCGTCGGGGCCGAAGGGCAGCAGGCCGGAGGCGCAGACGGCGCCCAGCAGCACGGTATTGCCGCTCTGCACGGAGCCGGCCTGGCGGCCCAGGGTACGGCAGGGCAAAAAGCGGCAGTGACCGGCCACGTCTTTGGCCTTGGCTTCGATATGGGCCAGGTCCGGGTAGGGAGTTTGGCCCAGGGAAACGCTCAGGGGCGGCAGGGGGTCACTGTTGGAAAAGATGGCGCCGCCGGGCCGCAGATAGGGCAGGCCGCGCAGGGTTTCCAGGGGTTCAAAGCCCAGCAGCAGGTCGGCTTCGCCCAGGTCCAGTTTGGGCGAACGCCAGCCGCCCAAAAGTAGTACGGATTCCACCACGCCGCCACGTTGGGCCATGCCGTGCACTTCGCCGGCCACCACGTCCAGGCCGGCGTCCAGGGCCGTACGGGCCAGCAGGGTGGTGGCCGTCAGCGTGCCCTGACCACCCACACCGGTAAAATAGATGCGTATTTTTTTCTGCGTGTCGTGTGTGCTCATGGTATTCTCCCTTACCGCTTGCGCGCTTTAAAGGCCGAGGGCGCGATTTGCAGGCAGACCATGCAGCCCGTGCAGAGGCTGGGGTCCACCGCCAAGTCATCGCCCTGGCGGTAAAAGGCCGGGCAGGCCAGTTCGCGCAGGCAGGTCATGGCCGCCTCGCCCTGCTCCACCACTTCGGCCACCTGCGGCTGGGCTTTTTTGAGCTGCCGCCGGGCGTAGAGCACGCAGGGTTCTTCGGTAATGAGCACGCGCACGCCGTGCTGGGTCTTCATTTCTTCCAGGGCGCGGATGACGGCCCTGACGTTGAAAGAGCGCACCTTGGCGCACTGGGTCACGCCCAGGGCGCGCACGATGGTTTCAATGTCCAGGTGCTGGCTCATGGAGCCCAGCATATCCTGTACCATGCCGGGGTTGGGCTGGTGGCCGGTCATGGCCGTGGTGCCGTTGTCCAGCACCACCAGGATGAGGTCGTGCCGGTTGAACACGGCGTTGGCCAGGCCCGTCATGCCGGAGTGAAAGAAGGTGGAATCGCCGATAAAGGCCACCACCGGCTTGCCCGAGGCGCGGGCAAAACCGCTGCCCGCCGAAACAGACGAGCCCATACAGACCAGAAAATCCGCCGTGCGCAGGGGCGGCAGCATACCCAGGGTGTAGCAACCGATGTCCGTGGAGTAGTAGGCCTCGTCGCCAAAGACTTTGCGGGCCGCATAGTACACGGCCCGGTGCGAACAGCCGGGGCAGAGGTTGGGCGGCCGGCCGGGCAGATCTTTTTCCACAGCGCGGGCGGGTTTGGCCGGACAGGGCATGTCCAGCCAGGCGGCCAGGCGACGCATGACCAGCGTGGTGGAGTATTCGCCCCGGCCGGTGAGATCTTGATTTTTGCCCTCGATGCGCACGGCAAGGCCCAAGCGCTGAACCAGGGCGCGCACGTCCTGCTCCAGCAGGTCCGCGCCTTCTTCCAGCACCAGCACGCGGTCGCAGCGGCGCAGAAAGTCGCCCAGGAGTTCCGTGGGCAGGGGCCAGGTCATGCCCAGTTCCAGGGTGCGGATGCGGCCTTCCCAGCCGCCGGAGGCCAGAGCGTCCGCCAGGTAGGCGCGGGCCACGCCGCTGGTGATGATGCCCAGGCGGGTGGGGGCTTCGGGTTCGCGCACATGGTTAAAGCGGCTGCCTTCGGCAAACTGGCGGGCCTTTTCCATCACTGCGTCCAGGGCCGCGTGGCGCGCGCGGGCCACGGCGGGCACGGGCACAAAACGGCCGGGGTTGCGGGCAAAAGGCACCTTGGGTTGCGGGGCGGGCAGGTCGTCAAAATCCACGGGGCCGCGCATGTGGCTGATGCGCGTGGTGGTGCGCAGCATGACCGGCTGCTGMAGCTCCCGGGCCAGGCGAAAGGCCTCGCGCGTCATGTCCTTGGCTTCTTGAGCCGCAGCGGGCTCAAAGCAGGGCAGTTGGGCAAAGCGGGCGTAGGTGCGGTTGTCCTGCTCGTTCTGGCTGGAGTGACAGCCGGGATCGTCCGCCGTAAGCACCACCATGCCGCCGGGCAGGCCCGTATAGACGCAGGTGAACAGGGGGTCTGCCGCCACGTTGAGGCCCACATGCTTCATGGTCACCAAGCTCATGGCTCCGGCCAGGGCCGCGCCCGCCGCCACCTCCAGGGCCACCTTCTCGTTGACGGAATATTCCATGCGGTAGCGGCCTTCGCCGCCCAGGGCGTGGAAGGTGTCCGGCACTTCAGAAGAGGGCGTGCCCGGATAACAGCTCACCATATGCACGCCCGCTTCCAGCGCGCCGCGCACGATGGCCTCGTTGCCCAACAGCAGATGGCGCTCCCCGCGGACGCCGCGCAACAAAGGATGTTCGCTCATGCTTCCTCCCGGCCCCGGCGCATGGCGCGCGGACCGTCATTGGATACTGACCCGTCCGGCGGCGCAAGCCTGAGGCCGCGCCGCCGGAACGTATGGAAAAAATCGGACGCGGCCCGTGTTACGGGGCCTCCGTTGGCGACAAGACCCCCGCCCCAGGAGCATTGCTGCCGCAGGGGACCGCACGGGACGTTCCCGACGCAAAGGGAAGAACCGGCGCAACCCGGAAAAACTGTTATTGCTTCTGCTCTCCGGCGGGCGCGTCCGTGGCGGCGGAGGCCGCCCTGGCGGCTTCTTCCTTCACCACCTGGGGGGCCAGGCGTTCCGCGCAGGCGTGGAAATAGTCGCCGCCCGCGCCCTGCGTTTCACGCGCCAGGGCCAGATAGACCTTGGCGGCCTCCTGCGGCTGTCCGGCCACGGCGGCGGCCTCGGCCAGCATCTGCCGGAGCTGCGGCGCGCGCACCTCACCCGGCAGGCTGCTTTGAAGCCTTTGCAGCAGGGCCAGCGCTTCGGCGGCCTTACCGGCCTTGAGCAGCGCCCCGGCTTCATTGAAGCCGGCAGCCAGGCCCAACGCGCCCTTGGGGTCTTCGGCGGCGGCAGCGGCATAGGCCTGGGCCGCCACGTCGGGCTGATTCTGGGCCAGGGCGCTTTGCCCCAAGGTCATGCGCACGGCAAAGCGAACCGAACCGTGGGCTTTTTCAGCCAGAGACTGCAAAGAAGCCACCTGCTGCGCCCCGCTCTCAAGCAGGGCAACGCGGGCCAGGTCGTCACGCGAGGCTTCGCCGCGTGAGCTGTGGTACCAACGCCAGACGCCCGTACCGCCCAGCACCAGCAAAAGCAGCACCACCACCCCGGCGATGACGCCGGCGTGACGCAGCATGAATTGCAGCAAAGGCGCACTTTCGGCGCTCACTTCGGATTGGAGGTCGCGCAGCAGGGGCGATTCCGGCGCGCCTTGATTCTTTTGCGGATTCATGTATCAAAACTCCTTGGGGGGGCCGATGCGCCAGGGAAGCGCGTCGGCGCGGACATGGGCGCAAGCCCTTTTTATAGGCACAAGCCGCCCCCCTGTCAAAATAAATATCCCTGCAATATCCGCCCCCGCCGGGACCACGCGGCTGCATCCCTTTGCCCGGCGCACGGCGTTTGCCTGCCGTTGCCGCGTCGCGGGCCACGGCAAACCAAGGAGATGCCATGACTCTGGCGGAAGAAATGCAAACTCTGGGCCTGCGGGCGCGGGCTGCGGCCCGCTTGCTGGCCAAGGCCAGCCCCGAAGCCAAATCGCGCGCCCTGCTGCACTTGGCCGACCTGCTGCAAACCCACCAGCAGGCCATACTGGCGGCCAATACCGCAGATGTGGAGGCGGCCCGCCAGGCCGGGCAGGACGCCCCGCGCCTGGACCGGCTGACCCTGACCCCGGCCATTATGGAAGAAATGCGCGCCGCCTGCCGCCATGTGGCCGCCCTGCCCGACCCCGTGGGGGCCACCGAGCGCCAGTGGCAGCGGCCCAACGGCCTGCTGGTGGGCCGCATGCGCGTCCCTCTGGGCGTCATTGCCATGGTCTACGAGGCCCGACCCAACGTCACCATCGACGCGGCCATCCTTTGCCTCAAGGCGGGCAACGCCGTGATCCTGCGCGGGGGCAGCGAAGCTCTGGGCTCCAATAAAGCCTTGGCCGCCCTGCTGCAGCAGGCCCTCCTTGCGGCGGGGCTTCCCGCCGACGCAGTCCAGCTGGTGGCCGTGCCCGGACACGAGGCCGTCACCGCCCTCTGCAAGCTGGACGCCTATATTGACGTAATGATCCCGCGCGGGGGCGAGGGCCTGGTGCGGGCCGTTACCGCAGCGGCCACCATGCCGGTGCTCAAGCACTTCAAGGGCGTCTGTCACGCCTTTGTGGACGTGGATGCGGATATTACGCAGGCATTGGACATTGTTTACAATGGTAAAGTGCAGCGCCCCGGCGTGTGTAATGCGTTGGAATGCCTGCTGGTGCACAAGGACGCGGCCGCGGCCTTTCTGCCCCTGGTGGGGGCGCGTCTGGGCGCGGCCGGGGTGGAATTTCGCGCCTGCCCGGCGTCCTTTCCCCTGTTGGCCGCCGTGCCTGAAGCGCGGGTCACGGCCCAGAGCCCCGACGATTTCGGTCAGGAGTTTCACGCCTTAATTCTGGCCGTGCGCGTAGTGGAAGATCTGGACGCGGCGCTGGACCACATTGCCCGCTACGGTTCCAACCATACGGAAATCATCTGCACCCGCAACCTGGACCACGCCCGCCGCTTCCTGCGTGAGGCGGACGCCTCCATGGTGGCGGTCAACGCCTCCAGCCGCTTTAACGATGGCGGCCAGTTGGGTCTGGGCGCGGAAATTGGCATTTCCACCTCCAAGCTGCACGCCTACGGCCCCATGGGCGTAGAAGAGCTCACCACCACCAAGTTTGTGGTTCTGGGGCAAGGGCAGGTACGGCCCTAGATGCCTGCAAAACCCCGTCCGGCGGGCACTGCTCCGGCGGACGCCACACCCGCCGCGGACAAAACCGCCAGCCGCGCCCACAAGGGCCCGTCGGCGGGCCTGGCCATTCTGGGCGGCAGCTTCAATCCGCCCCATGTGGGGCATTTGCGCCTGGCCATTGAGGTGCGCGAACTTCTGGGCCCGCGCGTGCGCGGGGTGGACCTGGTGCCCTGCGCCGTGCCGCCGCACAAACGCGCGGCAAGCCTGCTGCCCTTTGCGCTGCGCGCCGCCATGCTGGAGGCGGCCACGGCCGACCTGCCCGACCTGCACTGCAACCGGCTGGAGGGCCGACGGCCCGGCCCTTCCTACACCTGGGACACGCTCTGCGCCTATCGGCACGCCCTGCCGGACACGACGCTGTATTTTGTGCTCGGCAGCCCCAACCTGCCCTTGCTTCCCTCCTGGCGCAACGGCCTGGCCCTGCCGGAGCTCTGCCATTTGCTGGTAGTGCCGCGTGAAGGACAGGACGCGGCGTTTTTTGCTTCCACCGTACGTCGGCTCTGGCCCGCCGCGCGTGAGCGCGCACCTTTACTGCCGGGCTGTCCCTGCCTGGATCTGCCGGGCGGAGGGAGTGCCGTTTTTGCGCCCCTGCCCTGGCTGGACGTGAGCGCCTCGCGGCTGCGGCAGCTCTGGCTCGCCGGCCGGCGAACGGACTTTCTGACGCCCCCCGTGGTGCTGCGGATGCTGGAGGCCGCGCGCCCGGTCGTCATGCAGCACTGGCAAAAAAAGGATTGATCATGCTCACCACCGCGCCCAAGGAAATCCGTGAAAACGTGGCCCGCGCCACAGGCTATCTGCGCCGCGACGACGTGGAACGTTCTCTGCTGACCATGGCCGAAGCCTTGCGGCGCTACGCGGGCGTCCGCCTGGTGCGTTCCGCCAGGGCCGAACTGGACATTCAGATTGACGAATTCCTCTCCACCCTCATCCGCCACCACGTCATGCAGCCTTTGCTGGACCCGGACCGCACGGGCAAGCCGCGCGCCATCCCATTTCAGCCCGGCAAAGAAGCCGCCTTGAGTACGGTGCTGGAAGGGCTGGCAAAAATCCTGCAAAAAGAGGCCGCCCACTCGGAAGCGCAGGAGGCCGCTGCCCGGCAGGAACGCAAAAAACGCCTCATTGAAACGGGCCTGCAGTTTTTGCAGGAGGGACAAACGGCCAAGGGCCGCGCTTTTCTGAAACGCGTGGCCGAGGAATACAGCGACGAAAAAGACATCCGCCTGCAGCTGGGGCACATTTTTGCCGCCGCCGGGCAGGATGTGGAAGCCGCGGCCATGTACGAAGAAGCCATGGAAGCCCAGCCCCGCGAGGCCGCCGCCTACACCGGGGCCGTGGCCGCCTGGCTGCGGTTGCGCGAATACGAAAAAGCCGAAAACGTCTACAAGGCCGTGCTGCGCACCTTTGGCGGGCATCCCTCCACCTTTGGCAAAATGGCCAAAATGTATTTAGAATGGCATAAAAAACAGGCGGCGGAGGATGCCGCCCTGCGCGCCCTGCAAAGCGACCCCGACCAGCCCGACGCCCTGGAAGTCATGGCGGCCCTGCAGCGGCGCTAGGACATTGCAACGCTGCAATGTCCTAGCGGCTGCGTAAGCCGCCCACCGTGGGGCGCAGGCGCCGCTTCAGCCGTGGAGGCGCAAGGACCTTGGCCCGTTACGACAAAGGAAGTTACGGGCTAAGGCAGCAGCGCCAGTTACGTATGCAGACCGCACCGCTATGTATTTGCGCGCTTGAGCGCCGGAACAAACCTGCCGGACACGTTGCGAATACCTATTCTCAAAGGCAATCTGCTCTAAGCCAGGACCGGCCCCGCAAGACTGCATGCACAGCTTTGCGGGGCCGGTCTTCTGTATGGGACATGTCGCTATGGGAATCTGCGGTCCGCAATGGCCCGCTGCAAACGCGCCGCCCCCACCACAAGAAATCCGGCAAGGGCGGCGCTCCTCCGTGAAGGACTAGCTCTCCTGCTTGACCTTGGACTTGGTCATGGCCAGGCCAATGCCCTCAAAGAGCTCAAAAATGGCGAAGCCATACCACAGGGTGTAAAGCACATAGAAAATAAGCATGGCGCTCATAAGCCAGACGTGGTCCGCCACCTTGGCCGGGGGCACACTGTAAAAGTTGTTGCCCGGCTCCACGGCGCGGCGCACCACATGGTCCACCACCTGGGCGGCGGTCACCATCTTCTGCTTCTGCAATTCCTTGATGGTGGGCGAAAGCACATACCACCAGGCGGCGGCGGTCTTAAGGGCCGGCGCGCCGTCGTACTTCAGGGATACCGCCTCGGCCTTGTTGTGGTACAGGGCGTCGGCATCGTCCGTGGCGGAAGAGAGAATCACGCCAAGGTCGCCGCTGAAGCTCACCCTGCCGTCGGCGGCGCTTACATTGGAGGCCCCGGCCTTTTGCAGCACCTGCACGGCCACGGGGGCCAGGTCGGGTTTCTTCAGTTTGACGCTGACGGTCACCTGCTTGCCGGCCACGGTCTTAATGTTGTCACGCACGCCGGGAATAAAATACGACGAGCCTTTGGAAAGCTCATTGAACACGCTGTCCGCGTACTGCAGACCGGTAAGGTGGTTGCCGCTCTCGTCGCGCATTATGGGCGTGAGCAGCACGCCAAAAAGCACCAGAAACGAAATGAGCAGAAAGCTGCCCCGCAAAAAAGGGCCTTTTTCATGGATAAGCATAATCAGGCCTCCCCTCTGAGCTTGCCCAGATTAAGGAAAAACTTGCTGAACACCCACAAGCCGAAAAAGGCCACCACCACCCAGAAAACCACGTTGCCCACGTCTTCGATGATGTTCACCACACTGGGCGACCAGTGCAGCACCTCCATTTCCACCAGCTTCTTGGGCAGTGTGGTGGCGCGGTTGATAAAGCCCGCAATGATAGAGATGGCGTAGAAGCCGCGGATGTGGATGCCCTTGACCACCTTGGTGGTCAGCGCGCCGATCTGGATGCCCAGCAGGGAACCCAGCAGCATGCCGATGGCCAGGGTGTAAAAAACGTAGCCATAGATGGCGTACTGCCCCACGGCCGCGAAACCGGCGGTGAAGATGATCTGCAGGATGTCCGTGCCCACGGTGGTCATGGAAGACACGCCGAAGATGTACACAAACATGGGGAAGGTCACAACCCCCCCGCCCACGCCCATGATGGCGGCCAGCAAGCCCACCACCACGCCGCCGCAGGCCACGATCCAGCCGGAGATGCGCCGCCCGCCGGGCACCAGGTCTTCGTCAAAGGTGATCATGGGGGGCACGCTGAGGCTTTGCAGCTTGACAGAAACGCCCGTCAGCCCGCCGCTGCCGCCGCCGTGGGCGTCCTGGCTGGCAGCTTTGGCCCCGCGGCTGCTGCGCAAAAAGTCAAACAGGGCGTAAAAGCCCAGAAAGCCCAGCAGTACGGCATAGATGGTGCTGATGAAGAGCTCGGAAAGCAGGGGGTCTTTGTTATACAGCCCCTTGTTGATGAAACCGCCGATGAAGGTGCCGATAATGGAGCCGAACAAAAAGGCCACGGCCAGTTTGCCCGAAACATTGCCCAGTTTCTTGTGCACCGTGGTGCCCATGATGGCCTTGGCAAAGATGTGGAAGAGGTCCGTGCCCACGGCCAGAATGCCCTTTACGCCCACAGCCATAAGCGCGGGCGTGATAATGAAGCCGCCGCCAGCCCCGATACAGCCGGTAATGAGCCCGGCCGCCAGGCCCACGGCAATGGAGGCCAGAAAAATGGTGGTGGTATAGAAAGCCGGGGCATAGGCCGTCTTGCCGCCCAACATCTCATGGTATTCGTACGCCTCGGCCAGGCAGCCCGCCAGAATGGGCACGGCCAGGGCCAGCAAGATGAGCAGCTTTTTCCGGTTGCGCAGGATGGAAGTGGAAACTTCCAGATCCCATTTGGCATACGCCTGCGAGCCGCTCAGCAGAAATTCGTACACCTGTCTGCCGAATCGCATACACTCCTCCCATGCAAGATTGTGTCGGCACAGGGCCGGGGAACAGGGCCTCAAACCAGTTGTTCAAAAGCCGCACGACGCGTCCCGTGCGACCGTATGGCCTCAAAAATTTTAAGAATTTCACAGTGCCATCGCGCTGTCGGCTGCGCAAAACAGGCGTCCGTTACGGTAGTCTGAGCGCAGTGCAATTGCCTGTTGCGCGCGGCGTGGGCGTCTTGACATGCTGCAACGGTCTAGCCGTGCAACACAGCGCCCCTTTGGCAAAACGCCCCCGCGCGGCTTTTTGCGCGCTGCGGGGTCCGGCCTTGCCATCAAGGCTGCCTGGCCACGGACAAAAATTTAACCCGCACAGGTCCAGCCTCAGGAGCCCCAACCCGCAGGTGGGGGCGTCAGCACATGGGCTTACACTGACATATTTTGAAATGGTTGTAAAAGAAATTTATCACGAGCTGGGCCCCTTTAAACTTTTTTCCTGGGCGGAGCCCGATTTGCGCGTTGCTTTGGCCCACGCCATTTTTTAGCTTTTCAAGAGGTACAAAGGGTTGCGCGTCACGCATTGCGTGATAGCGGCTATTTGTGAAAATAATATTTTTTTCACGCAAACGCGACCGCCTCCGACAGCGCCGACAACAGGGCCAAGCGCCCTCTTCACAGGCGCGGTGGCTTACCCCTGAAGGGGCACTGCGGCCGTGCAGGCCCTTCGCCCTTAGAACAAGATTACCTTTAAGAATATGCACCCGTAAAGTACACGGACGCTCGTCCCGGCGCTTAGCCGCGCAAAGATACAGCGGTGCTGTCTGCATCCGTAGCTAGGCGCTGCTGTCTTGGCCCGTAACGCCCTTCGTGCAACGGCTGAAGCCAGGCCTGCGCCTCCACGGCGAGCGGCTGCCTGCAGAGCCGCCGAACATTTCAAAGCTGAAAGGCCTCAGCGCACCTTTGCCGCGCGCTTTTTGCGCCCCACGCCCACGGGCGGCAGAGCTTTGACGGCGCGCACCGTATCAATGCGGCGCTTGTCCATGCGCAGCACCTCCAGTTCCCAGCCATGGTAGAGCAAATGGTCGCCCTTGACCGGAATGCGGCCCAGGCGCTCCATAATCAGACCGGCCAAGGTGGCGCTGGAAAGACGCTTGGGCAACGGCACGCCCAACCAAGAAGCGAACAGATCCACACTCAGGCGGCCCGGCATGACCCAACTGCCGTCGGGCCGACGGCAAGCCTCAGGCCCGGCGGGCATGTCGCCCATTTGTCCGGCCAGCACACTGATCAGCTCCGCCGGGGTCACCACACCCACCACATCGCCGTATTCGTCGCGCACAAAGGCCAGAGGCACCGGATGGGTGCGAAAGTTATCCAGAATAGTAGGCAGAGGGGTGTGCTCAAAAATGGTGGGCGCGGGCCGGACAAAGGGGAGCAAACTCCAGGGCGCGCCCTTGGCCGGGGGCGGGGCGGCCAGCAGGTCGCCAGGCCGCAGCACGCCCAGCACTTCATCCGTATCCCGCTGCAGCACGGGCAGCCAGGGCAGGTTGGCGGCAGCCGCGTAGCGGCTCACGGTGGGCAGGTCGGCATTGCTGTCCAGCCAGCGCACCCGCTGGCGCGGGGTCATGATGAAGCGCGCCGTGCGCCCGCCCAGACGGATGACCCTGGCCACCATGTCGCGCTCCTGCGGGGCAAAAAGCTGGCCGCCGGCCTCGCCGGCCAGGGCGGCCGCGTCCAGCTGCATATCGCCCGAAGGCACGCCGCCGCCCAGGAAATTGAGGATAACCCTGGCCGTGGATTCCCGCATGTCCCGCATGCTGAAACGCCGCCGCCGGTTACGCAGAGCCCACTGGTTGCAGGCCTCCACCAGGATGGAAAAGCCGATGGCCGCGTACATGTACCCTTTGGGGATGTGATAGCCCAGACCATCGGCCAGCAGGCTCAGGCCAATCATAAGCAAAAAGCCCAGGCAGAGCACAATGACCGAAGGGTGGCGCTCCACAAAATGCAGCAGGGGCGCGGCCGCCAGCACCATGATGGCCATGGCCGACACCACGGCCAGCATCATGATGGGCACATGCTCCACCATGCCCACGGACGTGATGATGGAATCCAGCGAAAAAACCGCGTCCAGCACCACGATCTGCACAATAACCTGCCAGTAGCCCGCATGCCGTTCCGGACCGGAGAAACTGCCCGCACGGCCTTCCACGCGGTCGTGCAGTTCCGTAGTGCCCTTGAGCAGCAAAAACACGCCGCCGGCCATGAGAATCAGGTCGCGGGCCGAAAACCCGTGCCCGCCCAGGGTAAACAGCGGATTGGTCAGAGTGACCAGCCGGGCCATGAAGGCCAGCAGGCCCAGGCGCATGAGCAGGGCCAGGCTGATGCCCGTCAGAAAGGCCTGCCGCCGCTGGGCTTCAGGCAGGCGCGTGACAAGAATGGAAATGAAAACCAGGTTGTCCACGCCCAGCACCACTTCCAGCAGTACCAGCGTGCCCAGTCCTATCCAGGCGGAAGGGTCCGCAATCCAGGCAAGATCCCACATGGGGCGACTCCGGGGCCGCGGCGCGCAGGCCGACGGTCAGGGGGTATGCGCGGCCGACGGGGCCACGGCAAACAGACGGTCCGCCAGCTTGCGGTGCGCGGCGGGCATGGCCAGGCCGTCCAGCTCCTCCGGGCGCGCCCAGCGGCTTTCCGTGGCGGCAGTGAGTTGCGGCAAAGCGGACTGCGCCGCATCCGCCAGTTCCAGGCCAAAACAGTGCAGAGTCAGCCGATAGGTAGTGTAGCCGTGGCGGATAATGCCATACGTTGCGGCCACGCGCACGGTAAAAGCGGTTTCTTCCATAAATTCGCGCACCACGGCCTGCTCCGGGCTTTCATCCGGTTCCACCCTGCCGCCGGGGAACTCCCACAGGTTGCCCCACACGCCGGAAGGCGGACGCTTCTGCACAAAAACGCGCCCTGCGCGCCGCAGCACGCCGGTGACAGCCTGCACGGGCTTGATAACGGCCTTTTTGCCCGGCACGGGCCGCTGCTCCACAATGCCCAGATGGCGGCTGCTGCAGAACACGGCCAGCGGACAGACCTCGCAACGCGGCTTTTTGCGGCAGACCAGCGCGCCCAGCTCCATCATGGCCTGGTTATGCTCCCGCGCCAGACCTTCGGGCACCAGGCGCAGGGCCCAGCGCCGCACCACGCCGGCGGCGGGATCCTGCTTCACCGGGCTGTCCACATCAAACACGCGGGCAATGACCCGCTCCACATTGGCGTCCACGCAGGGCAGTTTCTCCCCAAAGGCGATGCTGGCAATGGCCCCGGCCGTATACGGCCCCACGCCCGGCAGGGCGCGGATGGCCTCCAGATCGGAAGGAAACGCGCCCCCATGCTCGGCCATGATCTTGCGGGCCGCGGCCAGCAAATGCCGCGCGCGCGAATAATAGCCCAGGCCCTCCCACTGGCGCAGCACCGCTTCCTCATCCGCCGCCGCCAGGGCGGCAATATCGGGGAAGCGGGCCATCCAGCGGTTGAAGTAGTCCACGCCGCGCTCCATCTGCGTCTGCTGGAGCATAACCTCCGAAACCCAGACCTCATAGGGCGTGTAGTGGACGCGCCAGGGCAGACGGCGCTGATTGACGGCAAACCAGTCCAGCAAGGCGCGCTGGATGCGGGGGATGTTCTGCTGCGGCGGCGCAAAGGGCTGCGACATGCGGGCGGACGCGCCTGCAGGCGCTGATGAAGAAGAGTCCATGCGCGGATTATAGTCATTCGGACGGGCATTGTCATCCGCCCTTCCCTGCCCTATAGTGCGGGCACCGGCGGCCCTTGCGCCGCACACCCCAGCTTGCAAGGAGCGAACATGGCCGACAACCCCACGGTTCTGCTGGAGACCTCCTCCGGCGATATTCTGGTGGAACTCTTCCCCGAACAGGCCCCCAAAACCGTCGCCAACTTTTTGCAGTACGTTGACGACGGCTTTTATACCAACACCATCTTCCACCGGGTCATCCCCGGCTTCATGATTCAGGGCGGCGGGCTCTCTGCCCGCATGGACGAAAAACCCACTCGCGAACCCGTGCCCAACGAGGCCGATAACGGCCTCAAAAACGCGCGCGGCACCCTGGCCATGGCCCGCACCCGCGACCCGCACAGCGCCACCGCCCAGTTCTTCATCAACCTGGTGGACAATGAATTTCTGGACCACACAGCCCCCAGCACGGACGGCTGGGGCTACTGCGTGTTCGGCAAGGTGACCGAAGGCCTCGACGTGGTGGACAAAATCGCCAAGGTCAAAACCAAAACCCTCGGCTTCCATGAAAATGTGCCCGCGGATATGGTGGTCATCACCGGCGCCAACCGGTTTTAGAGTAATTTCAAGTGGGAGCATAAAATAACGCATAGTATTTACATACAGCAGGAAATATAGGCGAAAGTGCCCCCAAGAACATCATTAGGGTTTCGGTAAACAACGCATGGAACCCCTCTCAGACATACCTATAAAATAGTATTTTTTTACACAACGCTGATGAAAATTTTTTCATCAGCGTTGTGTATATTTATATATCTCAATAAAAAAGGTAAGAGACGATGTTTGAAACACTACTAAAAAAAATAACAAAAGAATCTTCTCAAAATTTTGATATAGCATCAAACAATTTAACCGAATTTATTAATAAAGAAAAGAAGTTTATAGAGCTTATAAAACAAATCGGTACAATTCCAGAGTCAATACCACACGATTCAACCGAAGAAAAACTTTTTTCCAAGGCTTCAGATGCAGTATTAGCGCGTGCGTTTCGCGAACTTGGCTTAAAAGCCAGCGTAATTAAAGAACGTGCAGATACCGCTGACGTAATTGCGAAATCACAATATTTTGGATATACTTTAGTTGCAGATGCAAAGGCGTTCAGGCTCAGTAGAACTGCAAAAAATCAAAAAGATTTCAAAGTTTCCGCTCTTTCATGCTGGCGCAAAGACTCTGAATACGCGGTGCTGTGCGGGCCATACTTTCAATATCCAAAGACAGGGAGCCAGATATATTCTCAAGCTATCGATAACAATGTTTGCCTTTTAAGCTGGGAGCATATCCTTTTTATGATAAAAAAAAATATAAAAGAGACTGAAAGAGTTAACATGTCGGCCATATGGGGATTCTCAGGAGATTACGCAAAAAAAATTATAGCAGCAAATCAAAAGAAGTGCTTCCTTAAAGATTTTTCGAATACGCTCACATCTATATTCAATTACAACATCAACGACTTTGAACTACTGCTTAACATGCAGAAATCAACGATACGCGAACGAGCACAAACGGAAAAAGCTTTTTGGGAAAATGAAAAAAAAATTATTTCAGCTTATAGTAAAGGCAAAGCAATACGAGAACTCATAGCGACGAAAAAAATTAATGAAAAAATCAAACAAATAGATGATCACATCGCAAGGTTTTCCATATGATTGACCAGATTATACACGATGATTCGATAAAAAAAATAAAAGCAATCCCCGAGTGTAGTGTCCACGCTATTATCTCAGATATCCCATATGGTATATGTTATAATGAATGGGATATTTTACACGATAATAAGAACACAGCTCTAGGCGGAGCATCTATAGCACAAACCAAAGCAGGTGAAATTTTTAAACGACGTGGCAAACCTCTCAACGGTTGGAGTAGTGCAGACAAAAAAATTCCATATGAATATCAAGAATGGTGCGCGTCATGGGGAAAAGAGTGGTTACGAGTTCTTAAACCAGGAGGCTCATGCCTCATCTTTGCCGGCAGAAGATACTCACACCGCTGCATTGTTGCATTGGAAGATTGTGGTTTTACCTTCAAAGATATGATCGCGTGGGAAAAACCAACAGCACCATACAGAGCTCAAAGAATTTCAGAAACGTATAAACGCCGTGGCGATTACAAAAATGCCCAAAAATGGTCAGGCTGGAGGGTTGCAAATCTTAGACCATTGTTTGAACCTATTCTTTGGTTACAAAAGCCATATAAAACAGGTGGAACGCTCGCAGATAATATCCTTATCAATAATGTCGGCGGATGGAATCAAAATGCTCTAGAAAAATACAATGGTTCTGGATATTGCAAAGAGGCGCATCTTTGCTCAAATATATTTCGTATTTCCAGTGACAAAGACGACCATGGGCTTCACGAAGCACAAAAACCCCTTAATCTAATGGAATGTTTAGTATCTCTGGTTACTAAGCGAGGGGCTTTAATATTGGACCCCTTCGCTGGCTCCGGAACTACCTGTGTAGCAGCTCAAAAGCTAGGGAGACATTTCATAGGCATAGAAATAAATGAAAAATATGTGAAGATAGCTAAACATCGCCTTAAACAAATACAGGAATGCTCCACCCCGGAAGCCATACAACAACTGAGTACGATATCATTATTCGGCTCTACCTCAAAGACGGGGGCATAGCGTCCCCAAGAAAAAATGGGCATACCAAGCAAAGCCGGTATGCCCACCAGGGCAACCTTTATTTTCCGACCAAAGAAAAAAGAGAAGGCCCTGTGGAAAGATTCTTAATTGGCTTGCGGGA
>NZ_SIXC01000018.1 GCF_004309735.1 Desulfovibrio legallii | reverse complement strand
CCTATGCGGTTCTGTGGGGGAATGAAGTTTTTTGAAGGGGATGGGGGGCGTGGGGGGAAGGGGGGACTTTTGTGAACAAAAGTCCCCCCTTCCCCCCACAAAACCTTGTTCAACGCCAGCGAAATCCCACATCCGTGCGCCGTCAGCATACTGGATGGTTTCGGCAAGCCCTTGTGGCGCGAGAAACATTTTTTTTGCGGTCAGGGTATGCCCTGTGCGGTTCTGTGGGGGAATGAAGTTTTTTGAAGGGGATGGGGGGCGTGGGGGGAAGGGGGGACTTTTGTTCACAAAAGTCCCCCCTTCCCCCCACAAAACAGTCCCTTTCGCCTACTGCGCTGCGCGCGGCGCTTTGCGGGTACGGGCCGGGGCCTGGGGTTTGGCTTTTTGAGCGCGGACTACGGCGTTGGCATCGGGGTCGCCGTTTTTGGCGGCCAGGTGGTACCAGCGATTGGCCTCGCCCAGGTTGCGGGGCACGCCGGTGCCCTGGTCGTACATAAGGCCCAGGGAGTACTGGGCGGCGGGTTCGTTCTGTTCGGCGGCCTTACGGTACCAGTCCACGGCCCTGGTGTAGTCCTGGGCCACGCCCCGGCCCTGTTCATACATAAAACCCAGGTTGTACTGGGCCTCAGCGTAGCCCTGGTCGGCGGCACGCTGGTACCACTGCACAGCGCGGGCGGGGTCTTGCGCCACGCCCCGGCCTTCGGCGTACATGTAGGCCAGGTTGTTCTGGGCCTTGGGGTCGTCCTGCTGGGCGGCCTGTTCAAACCAGTGGGCGGCCTTGGTGTCGCTCTGGTTTTCTCCCTTGCTGTTGAGGTAGAGCCAGCCCAGGGAGTACTGGGCTGTGGCCAGGCCCTGGTTGGAGGCACGGGTGAGCCAGTCCATGGCTGCGGCTTCGTCCTTGGGTACGCCCCGGCCATGGGCGTAGAGGTAGCCCAGGTTATACTGGGCCGTGGCGTGCCCCTGTTCCGCAGCCTTGCGGAACCAGCGGGCAGCCTCGCGGTAGTTGCGAGGCACGCCTTCGCCGGAGGCCAGGGCCGTAGCCCAGGAATTCATGGCGCTGAGGTCACCGCCTTCAGCCGCCAGACGGAAAAACTCCGCCGCGCGGGTGGCGTTTTTTTTGACGCCCTTGCCGTCCAGAATCAGGCGGCCCATAACATAAAGGGCTTCGGGCTGGCGTTTGTCCGCCAGAGGTTTGAGCAGGCGCACGGCCTGATCATAGTCGTTTTTGTCCAGGGCGGCCTGCACTTCCTGAAGGGTTTTGCCCGCGTCGTCCCCGGCTGCGGGGACGGGGGAGGGGAGGCAGAGCAGGCAGAGCGCCAGGGTAAAAACGCTGGAAAAGAAAAGAAATCGCATGATTATAAACTCTTGAGGGTTTGAATCCAATAAGGAGTGACGCTGCCGGCCACGGTGCGGGCTTGTTCGCGGCAGTAGGTTTGGCGGGCCGCCTGTACGGGGTCGCTCCGCCACCAGGCCAGGGGGTCGTCCCAGACTTTGGCGGCCTGTATGGCGGCGGCTTCGGGGGAAGGCTGCCAAATGCCGGCCTGGGCCAGCTGGTCCAGCAGAACGTCGCTTTCAGGGGTGAGGGGCCAGGCCTCCCGTCGCCAGAAGGCGATGACGGGCATATCGGCGGCCAGGGCTTCCAGCAGGGTAGTGCCGTTGTGGTCCAGGATCAGCAGGCGGCAGGCAAAGAGGTGTTTGTCCAGGGGGCCGGAAGCCAGGCGTACGGCCGGAAAACGCTCCAGCACCCAGTCGGCGTCACGCAGGCTGCCGGGCACGGGGAAATAGGGACGGTAAAGGCTTTTCCCTTGCAGGTCGCGGCTCAGCCCGGCGAAAAAGCGGGCCTTGTCCTTGCGGTAGTCCAGCATCTGCAGGGGCGAGGGGTGGGCGTCCAGACGGTAGCCGAAGGCGGGCATTTCCGTTCCCACCAGCAGGAGGTTATGGCCTGCGGCGCCCTGCCAGCGCCCTGCCAGCCGGGCCAGCTGGGGGTGGGGCAGGGGCAGAAAGTTGCCCCGGCAGCCCGTGTGGCGGCTCCAACCCCAGGTGGCAAAGGCGTG
The DNA here is from genome assembly GCF_004309735.1 of Desulfovibrio legallii. Taxonomy (NCBI): domain Bacteria; kingdom Pseudomonadati; phylum Thermodesulfobacteriota; class Desulfovibrionia; order Desulfovibrionales; family Desulfovibrionaceae; genus Desulfovibrio; species Desulfovibrio legallii. Next base: position 20,829 of record NZ_SIXC01000018.1, on the reverse strand, counting down.
CTGGGCGTATTCCACCATTTCCACTTCCGTGAGGCAGCGCACCTGGCCGTAATCGCTGCCGTGCTGCACATACATGAGCCGGTGGCCGCGTCCACGCCAGAGGGCCAGGGTCTGACGGTAGGCGGCGTCTTCGTAGGCCAGCACATTGGCCACACGCAGACGCGGGCCCCAGAGTGCGGGGCGCAGCCGGCGCGGGTGGCGCAGCCCGGCCAACAGACGCGGCAGGGCGGGCAGAAACAGGGGCAGGGGATCAACGTCGTAAGGAGCCGGCAGATCGGCTTTTTTGCCCGTAGCCTCTGCGCCGTAAGTGGCCAGGGGGGTGGATTGGTCCGGCCCGGGGCTGCGGTGCAGCAAGGCCAGAGAAAACCGCAGACTTTGCCCCAGGCTTGCGCCTTTGATGCGGGGAAAGGGCAGGCGCAGCAGGGCGTTGCGGGCCAGTTCACGCAGACGGGCGCTGCCCGCGGGCCGGGCAAGGCTGCCGTAGCTTTTGGTCTGGGGCGGCAGCCAGGCTTTGCTCCAGGCGGCGGGAAAGACCGGTTCCAGCAGGCGGGAGAAGAGCCAGTGGTTGAAGGTGTGCCCCAATGATCCGTGCAGTACAAAGTCCGGCCCTGTCGCGAAGAAAAATGTACAGGTTTCGGGCAGCAGGGGCACATGCAGAGGGGTTTCCCCCCAGGTCCGGATCAAAGCCTTGACTCGCCACCAGCGTTCCACGATCTGTTTGGCCGCGTTCATGGCCCAGGGAGCCAGCAGGGTTTCCCAATAGGCCGGGGGCAGGCTGTGGCTGTGCGGGCAGAGCCGGGCGGCCAGGGCGGGCAGGGTGTCGGCGCAGAGGGCTTTGACCTCAGCGCAGGCCTGTTCCTGCAGGGCCATGTCCGTAAGCGGTTCCGGCGCAAAGGTAAAGCGCTGCTCCCAGTCCGGGAAGAATTCTTCCTGCTCGGCGAAACACCAGGGGCCCGCCGCCCAGTGGGTGGCGGGGTCCGCGCCCCGGGGCATGCGGCCGAGCACAAGGGTAGGACGGCCGTTGTCCATGGCTCAGGCCCTGTCCAGGTCCGCCCAGGTGAGCACCGTGTCTTCGGGCAGATCGCGTCGGGCGCGCAGGCCCAGCACGCTGTCGTAGTCGCGGGGCGAGATGCCGTGGGCCGGGCGTTTCCAGGTGAGGTCGGCGGGAGTAAGGGGCTGGCCTGCAGGCACAGCGCGGGCCGTGACCAGGGAGCGGCGGGCGTGCAGGCGGGCGGGTTCCTCTTCGGGCAGGGCGCGCACTTCCATGTTGCCCACGCTGGCCAGGGTGGCGGCCAGGCGCGTGCGAAAGCGGCGTAGGTCGTCCTTGTCCATGGCGTGATAGTGGTCGTTGCCGGGCAGGGTTTTGTCGTGGGTAAAGTGTTTTTCCAGCACGCGCGCGCCCAAAAGGACGGCGGTTTCCAGAATATGCATGTCCTTGGGCAGGGTGTGGTCGGAGTAGCCGATGACATGCCCGGGGAAGTGGCGTTTGAGCGCGGGGATCATGCCCAGAGCGGCGTTTTCGTCCGCAGTGGGATAGTTGAGCACGCAGTGCAGCAGGGCCAGTTTGTTGCCCTTGGCCTCAATCCACTCCACGGCCTCGGCAATTTCGTGCAGGTGCGCCGCGCCCGTAGAAAGAATGATGGGCTTGCCGAAATCACAAAGGATGCGGATAAAGGGCTTGTTGGTGATATCTGAGGAGGATATTTTAAAAACCTCCATGAGATCATTGAGGAAATGGGCGGACTCCACGTCGAAAGGCGTGGACATGAAGGCAATGCCCGCCGCGTCGCAGTGTTTTTTTAGCGCTTCAAACTCATTTTTCCAGAAGGAATCATGCTTTTTGAACAGCTCGTACTGGCTGCGCGTGGGTTCCTTGCTGGTGTCCCAGTAGGCCGGGGAGTCCTTGGAGGCCAGGCTGGCCGCCTTGTAGGTCTGAAATTTTATGGCGTCGGCTCCGCCTGCGGCGGCCTCGTCAATGAGCCGGCGGGCAATTTCCATGCTGCCCTCGTGGTTCACGCCGGCTTCGGCGATGACGTAGGGCGCGGGAACGCGCGTTTCCGGCTGGGGAACAGCAAATATATCCATAATATCCATGGGGTTTCCTCACAGAAGAGCTTTGGCCTAGGAGTATACTCCCGCCTGGGGCAAAAGAAAAGCGCGTTGTCTTGTGTGAATGCTTAACATACTTGAATAACATATATTATTGCTGCCGTCGACGGCAGCCGCCCTGCCCCTGCCAGATCTGCGGGGACAAGGTCTTGTCAAAGCGTATAAGCCGGGCGTATATTGCAGCGCTTTGCGCCATCGCATTGTATTTCATCGGCAAGGAGCTTTTTCATGACTGCCGTGCTGCGCATCGTTCTGGCCACCCAAAATGCGGGCAAGGTCCGTGAACTGGCGGAACCCCTGGCCCACGCCGGGGTGGAAGTGCTGGGACTGGACGCTTTTCCCGAAATCGGCGACATCGCTGAAACGGGCCTGACCTTTGAAGAAAACGCCTACATCAAAGCCGCCACCGTGGCCCGGCACAGTGGGCTGCTGAGCGTGGCCGATGATTCCGGCCTGGAAGTGGACGCCCTGGGCGGCGCGCCGGGCGTGTACTCGGCCCGCTACGCCGACGACCTGCCCTCCCTGCCCGGTGAAAGTCGGGATGCCCGCAATATGCGCAAACTTCTTCAGGAGTTGGCGGGTGTGCCCGAAGCCCGGCGCACCGGCCGTTATGTCTGCTGCATGACCGCCGTAACACCCGCTGGGCAAAGCCTGGCAACGCGCGGCGTCTGGGAAGGGCGCCTGCTTGCGGAGCAGCGCGGCCACAACGGCTTCGGCTACGATCCGCTTTTTTTTGACCCCACCCTGGGCCTGACCGCTGCCCAAATGACCCCGGAACAGAAAAACGCCCGCAGCCATCGCGGCAAGGCCCTGCGCGCCCTGTTGGACCGCTGGGCCGCCTTTGTCCGGAGTTGACCCCGCCGACGGATACAAGGAATTCAGGCGCATCGCCCCCCCCACTTCTGCGCTGTTCGCCGGGAGTATTGCAGTAAGACAATGCTTCTGCCGTGACGCGCTCAGGAAGGATGCCATGGGTTTCATTTATGGTTTGCTGTCCTCGGCCGCCTTCGGCCTCATCCCCCTGTTCGCCCTGCCGCTTATCCATGGGGGGATGCCTGCGCCCTTGGTGCTGTTCTACCGCTTTTCCATTGCCGCCCTGGTTCTGGGCGGCATTCTCATTCTGCGGGGAGAGCGTTTCCACACCAGCGCGCGTTCTCTCTGCCTGCTTGCGGGCATGAGCGTCATGTACGCCATGGCCGCTCTGCTCATGTTCTGGGGTTTTGCCTATATGCCCAGCGGCGTGGCCGCCACCCTCCAGTTTCTTTATCCGGTCATGGTTATGCTGCTCATGATCGTCTTTTTCCACGAACGGTTCTCCTGGATCACCGCCGGCGCCGTGGCCCTGGCCCTGCTGGGCGTTCACCTTCTGGGCGGCGGCGCGGGCGGCCGCGTGCAGCCCGTGGGCGTGGCCCTGCTGCTTGTTTCCGCCCTCTGCAACGCCATCTACATTACCGCTATCTTCGCCGCCCGCATTCCCCACATGAGCGGTTTGGTCATGACCTTTTACGTCCTGGCCCTGGGCGGCCTGCTCTCCCTGGCCAACTGCCTGGCCACCGGCGTCTTCCGCCCCTTGCGTTCCTGGCGAGAACTGGGCCTCGCCCTGCTGCTGGCCGTCATCACCGCCGTTATCTCCAATCTCACGCTTATCCTCGCCGTGCAACGCATCGGCTCCACTCTCGCCTCTGTCCTCGGCGTCATGGAGCCCCTCACCGCTGTCCTGGTGGGCGTCTGCGTCTTTCACGAGCCCTTCACGCCGCCCATTGCCGGCGGTGTGGCTTTCATCGTCGCTTCCGTCATTCTTGTCCTTCTGGGGGACAAACTCCGCGCTTTGGGCGCACGCCTGCATCGTCGCCCGCAATAAGGCGCGTGCTCGTCCCCTGCGCCCTGCGCCCCCCTGTTGCGACATTTTTTCAGGTGTGGCACGCCTTCTGCATAAGCCTTGACGCCGGTCTTTCGGCAAGGAGGCTGCGCCATGAAATTGACTCTGCCCCGGTGGGTCGCGGTGCTGTCGGCTGTTCTGATGTTGAGCCATGCTTGGCCGGCGCAGGCGGTGCGCATCAAGGATATTGCCACGTTTTCGGGCGTGCGTGACAACCAGCTCATCGGCTACGGCCTGGTGGTGGGTCTGGCGGGCACGGGCGATAAGAAGGATTCAGTGTTTACGCTCAGTTCCATGAAAAACATGATGGACCGCATGGGCGTGGGCGTGGATTCGTCCTCATTGAAGATCAAGAACGTGGCTTCGGTCATGGTTACGGCGCGTATGCCTGTGTCGGCCAAGCCCGGCACGCGGCTGGACGTGACGGTTTCTTCGGTGGGCGACGCCACTTCGCTTATGGGCGGGGTGCTGCTGCAGACGGCCCTTAAAGGCGTGGACGGCAAGATCTATACCCTGGCCCAGGGCGCGCTGACGGTGGGGGGCTTTTCCGCCTCCGGCAAGGCGGCCAGCACCAGCAAAAACGTGGCCACGGTGGGCATCATCCCTGGCGGCGGCATTGTGGAGCGGTCCATACCTTTTGAATTCAACCAGCAGAACAAGCTGACCCTCAACCTGCGCATAGGGGATTTTTCCACGGCTCAGCAGATTGCGGAGCGCCTCAACGGAGCCATGGGCGGTCCTTACGCCCGCGCCGTGGACGCCACCAGCGTGGTCATGGACGTGCCCCCTCAGTACCGCAACAATCTTGTGCCCTTGATGGCCTCGGTGGAAAACTTGGATGTGAACCCGGATACGGCCGCCAAAGTGGTAGTGGACGAAAAAACCGGCACCGTGGTTCTGGGGCGCGACGTGCGCGTGTCCCGCGCGGCCGTGGCCCACGGCAACCTGCAGATCACCGTGCAGGAGAGCGAGCAGGTCTCGCAGCCGGGGCCCTTCTCTCAAGGGCAGACTGTGGTGACCCCGCAGACCGAAGCCAATATCCGTGAGGAACAGCGCCACCTGGTCATGGTGGAAGGGGCCACCCTGCAGGAACTGGTGGACGGCCTCAATGCCATTGGAGCCACGCCCCGCGACCTCATTTCCATTCTACGGGCCATGCAGGCTTCCGGATCGCTGCACGCGGACCTGGAGGTGATCTAAATGAGCGCGTCCTTGGGTGTACCCCCTTTGGCGCCCCAGGCGGGCGCATCCGAACTGGCCCGGCAGGAGGTGCAGACGCGCCTGGCCGGCGTTGGCGGCAAAAATCTGACGGAAGCGCAGAAAGACAAAAAACTGCGCGAGGCCTGCCAGGGTTTTGAATCCATTTTTATTCAGAAAATGTGGCAGGAGATGCGCAATACCCTGCCCAAAAGCAATTTGCTGCAGGGACGGGAAGAACAGTTCTGGCAGGGCATGTACGATCAGGAGCTGGCTAAAAAAATGGCCGGGGCCGGGGGCGTGGGCCTGGCGGACATGATGTACGCTCAGCTTTCCCAGCGCCTGGGCAGCGCCAGCCAAAGCGCGGCGGCTTCCGCTGCGCCCGCGCGGGGGTTCAGCCCCGAAGCCGCGCCCCTGTTGGCGGCAAATCCGCAACAACCGGCAGCGCAGGAAACGGCCGGGCAGGGGGCGACCCGTGCCCAAGCCAGGGACTGGACCGAAACGCCGGTTTCGGCGGCCGCCATTTATGACGGCGCGGCCCCCGTGCGCGATGCCGGGGCCGTAGGCGGCGCCATGCCGCAGACTGCGGCGGGGGCAGGCAGCGCCACGGACGCGGTTGCCGCGGCCTCCAATCCGCCGGAGGTGGACCAGGCCCTGGCCGTGCTGCGGGCCCAGCAGGCTTTGCAGCAGAGCGGCGAGGTGCAGAAAAACATCCGCGTGACGCACGCGGGCAGGGGCGACGCCGGCCTGCAGCGGGCCCGCGCCGCCCGGTTCCAGGCGGGCAGCAAGCTGGGGCCGGGAGCCGTCCTGCCGTCTTTACACCCTGAGGGAGCCGCATTTGCGGGACGCACCCAGGCCCAGGCGCAGCAGCATGGGGCGGCAGGGGGCGTGCCGCCCCTCACGGCGCAAGACCTTGCCGGGGCGGGCTCCTTCATGGCGCCGACAGCGGGGCAGGCCGCCAACCCCAATGTGGGCCAGGCTTTTGACCGGGCCACCCTCGCGGACAGCTCGGCGGGCGCAGCCCCCGGCGCGCTGGAGCGGCAAAGCGCCCTGCAGCCCGTGAAGGTGCGTTATACCACCAATATCTCCGACGAAGGCAAAAGGCATAAGGACGAACTTGTCCGCAACCTGCAGACCACCGGGTCCGACCCGGCCGGGCAGGCGGGCCGGGCCGCAACAGCCGCCGCGCCGACGGCCCCCAAGACAGCAATGCAACAGAACGCTCCACAGCCCATGAAGGTGCGCTACACCACCAATATTCCGGCCAAGGGCAAGCGGCACAAGGACGAACTCATCCGCACCCTGCAGACGGACGCCGCAGGCCCCAACAGCCGGGCCGGGGCGGGGCTCGCCGCTTACCACGCCCAGCAGGCGCAACAGGCTCCGGCCGCGTCGTCGGGGCAGGCTGCCCAGCCGGGCGGGCAGGCCGCCGGTCCGCTGCCCATGCAGGCCGCTGTGGCCGCAGACCCCCAGCCGGGCGCGGAGCGCGGCACGTCCGCTCCTGGCATTCCGCCCCTCACGGCGGCGGACCTGGGAGGGTAGAGCTGTATGCCTGCGTCCGTTCCGGCGGTCTGCGTGCTGGTGAAGCCGTGCCAGGGCAGGCGGACCTGATCCGTCCCCCAAATCCGGCACGGATCTTGCTTTAACTTTGTGCAGAACGCTTGGGGCGGCAGTTTCTGCCCGCGTCGGCGGACCCGGCTTTGGCCGTGAGGCCCACGGGCGTTCACCACCGTCCCCTTGTCGAGGCAGCCATGTACGCATCCCTCCACGCATCCCTCCACCGACAGGCCAAGGCCCTGGAACTGCTCTGCCAGCTGCTGGAAGAGGAGTACGGCATTTTGCTTTCACGCCGCGCGGACGATGTTGCCGGGCTGGAATTTTCCATTCAGGAGCTCATCCGGCAGCTGGCTGTGGAAAAAGTCACTGTAATCACGGCCATGAATGGTGTGCGGGTTACAGACTACGCCGCAGAGCTTTGCGCTGCGCCGGGCCGGGAGGCGGAAGGCGTGGCCCTGCACGACCTGGTCCGCGCCGTGGACAAGGCCGAGCAGCGCGCTTCGCGGCAGGCTTCGCGCAACAGCCAGCTGGCCCTGGCCCTGCTGGACCAGAGCAGCCGCAGCCTGCAGGCCCTGACCCGTCAGGCTCTGCCCGTACCGGCGGATACCTACGGCCGTAAAGGCGGCATGCGGGCCCGGGCCCATCCGCAGGCGGCGTTCATTTCCGGGAGGCTCTAGACCATGCTCAACGGTCTGCTCAACATCGGGCATACGGCCCTCACGGCTGCGCAGGCCTGGATTTCGGTCACGGGCAGCAACATCGCCAATGCCGATACCGAGGGCTATACCCGTCGCTATGTGGACCAGCGCGATGGCGGCACCATCACCACCAAACCCGGCGGCGAAAGCCTGGGCGTCAATGCCCAGCAAGTGCTGCGCTATTTTGACGCTTTTCTGGAAAGCTCCTATGTGCGGCAGTCCACCAATTCCGCCCGTTGGAGTGAACAGGAAACCATCATGTCTTCGGTGGAAAACCTGTTCAACGAATCCAACCGCACGGGCATCAGCTCTACACTGACAGAGTTTTTCACGGCCTGGAGCGATCTGGCCCAGCGCCCGGACGACACGGCCACGCGCGAGAGTCTGCTTTCCTACGCCGACAGCCTCGGCGACATGCTGGGCAGCACTGTGGACAGCCTTAAGGCCATCCAGAGCGAGATGGACGTTTCCATCAACCAGGGCGTGGACCGGGTCAATGCCCTGGCCCAGAGCATTGCCGACCTCAATAAACAGATCAACGCGCGCACGCGCGAGGGCGTGAGCAACCCCAACGATCTGCTGGACCAGCGCGATCAGATGGTGCGGGAGCTGGCCGGCCTGGTGGACGTGCAGACCACGGACAACGGCGGCGGCGATTACACGGTCCGGCTTTCCACGGGCCAGCCCCTGGTGCAGGGGCTGGACACCTTTGATCTGCAGGTGCTCGGCCCCCGCGCGGAAGAACGGCTCACGGCCAATTCCTCCTATGCGGGCAGCGTGCAGTTTGATGGCACGGACAGCCACGAATACACCCTGGAAATCGTCAACGGCGGGGCCGTGGGCGACACTCCGCCGCCCTCCTTCCGCGTTTCGCTGGACGGCGGCAAAACCTGGCTGCGCGACGAAGACGGCAACGAGCTGCGCTACACCATCACGGACAACGACGGCGACGGCCAGGTGGACCCCGTGCTGGTCAAGGAACTCAACATTTCTTTTTCCGAAACCTCGGGCTTCAGTGCGGGCGACAAGTTCGACATCGTGCCCAAAACCGGCCTGTACTGGATAGAACCCACGCGCGGGCCCCAGAATATCACCCCGCAGACGTACCTGGACGGCACGGAAAACGGCAACCGCGCCACCGGCGGCACCCTGACCGCCTATTTCAGCGTTCGTGACGACAACTGCGGCCGCTACCTGGACGAGCTGGACGCCGTGGCCTCTTCCCTGATCTGGGAGGTCAACCGTATCCACAGTCAGGGCACGGGCAACAGCCTGCTGGACTATGCCCAGGGGCAGCAGCAGGTGCAGAGCGCCACCCAGGCCCTGGGTTCCGCCCAGGCCATTCTGCCCGATGCGGACCGCCTGCAGTCCGGCAACGTCAACATCCATTTTTATGACAAGACTACCGGCGACTACCTGACCTCCGGCATGCTGGATTTTGACGCCGCCGCCGACGGCGTGCAGAACTTCGATCCTTCTGTACACACGCTTGAGGACGTGGCGAATGCCATCAATACCAGTTTTCCTGACCCCAACAATGCCGGGCAGAATCTGCTCAAGGCCAGTATTCAGGACGGCAGGCTGTTGCTTGAGACCAATGACGCCAGCAACGTACAGTTTGCCATGGGCACGGATTCCTCCGGCCTGATGGCCGCGTTGGGCATCAATGTGTTTTTTACGGGGTCCAGCGCCTCCGACCTGGCCGTTAACAACCAGTTGCACAGCAATGTCAACTACATCGCCGCCGGGCAGGTCAACGGCGATTATCAGGCCAATGCCGGCGACAATGTCACCGCCACCGCCATTGCCAAGCTGACGGACAGCACCGTGACCATTTCCACGGTTTGGAAAACCGTAAGCAACCAGACCATTTCCCAGTACTACGCCAACCTGGTTACCACCGTAGGCTCGGATACGCGCCTTACCCAGACCAATGCGGAATACCACACGGCCCTGACCAGCGACCTGGAAGATCAGGTGAGTTCCGTTACGGGCGTGAATCTGGACGAAGAAATGGCCAATCTCATCAAATATCAGCATTCCTACACGGCGGCGGCCAAGCTCATCACCACCGCCGACCAGATGCTGCAAACCCTGCTGGGCCTCAAGGAATAAGGGGGGCGTATGGCCATCCGCGTGACGCAGCAGTCCATGTACAATACCGTGGTCAGCCAGATGCAGAGCAACCTGGCCGCCTATATGGAGAGCAACGAGCAGGGCTCCACTCAGAAGAAGATCAACCGGCCTTCAGACGACCCGGCGGGCACGTACCGCGTGCTCATGGCCCGCGACGACATCAGCGCCACCAAGCAGTACCAGAGCAACGTGGATACGGCTACCGGCTGGCTGGAGCTGGCCGACAACGTGCTGGGCACCCAGCTGAGCACGGCCATTACCAGCCTGAAAAGCCTGGCCGAACAAGCCTCCACGGGCACGTATTCGGCGGAGAACCGACAGCAGATCGCCGATCAGGCCAGAGAAATTTTCGGCCAGATCCTCAACCTTTCCAATACTCGGTACGAGGATAAGAGCATTTTTGCCGGGCAGCGCTATACGGGCAGCGCCTTTGAAGAAAGCCTGGCCCTGACCAGCTGGGACGAAAACTGGGACAAGGCCATTGACGCGGGCGCATACACCATCCAGGGCGCGTCGGACACATCCATGATGGTGCAGTTTACCAGTGACGGCACCCTGGGCACGAACGAGCTGAACTACCGGTGGTCCAAGGACGGCGGCACTACCTGGAGCGACGGCACGGTGGCCGCCGGCAGCCGGGAAATTGTGGCCGACGGCGTAACCATTACCTTGGCCGACGGCCAGAACCTGGCTGTAAGCGCGGCAGACACCACCCTGGGCGCGGGGGCGGACAACGGCACCCTGCTCTATATCCGGCCCACGGCCGTGTACCAGGGCGACGACAACGACCCCCCGCCGGACATGACCATTATGGGCGGCCCCACAGGCCTTGAGGCCACGGCCACCGGCAGTTTTGGCAGTAACGTGCTGGTGCGGGTGGACAGCGACGTGGACCTCAATGCGGCGGGTACGGAGTTCGGCTATTCCTACAGCACGGACAGCGGGGCCACCTGGGTGCCGGCTACGGCCGTGAGTACGGGCACGGGCACGGTGCGCCTGCCAGTGCCGGGCGGCTACACGGACTTGGACGCAGGCAGCGCCGCCTCCAGTACTGTCACGGCAGGCACGCAGGTGCTCATCCATCCCGCGCGCGCCGACCTGGACCTGGAAATTCTGCAGGATACCTATATCTCCATCAACAGCGTGGGCAAGGATATCTTCGGCGGCTACTACAACGGCCAGGCCACCATGACGGGAGACACCAACCTGTTTGAGGTGGCGGGCAACTTTGTAGCCTATTGCGAGAACAACAATCAGGAAGGCTGCCAGCAGGTGCTGGCCCAGCTGGAAAGCGTGCAGCAGAGCGTGCTTACCCAGGTGGCCCGCATCGGCGGGTTGGAAAACCGGGTCAGCACGGCCAGCGACGTGCTCAGCTTTCAAAAGCTGGACCAGGAAGAGCGCTTGAGTTATATTGAAGATATCGACCTTACGGAATTGCTGAGCAAGCTGACCCGGCAGCAACTGACGTACCAGACCGTGCTGCAGTCCTCATCCTTGATCATGCAGATGAGTCTGGCCAATTACCTCTAGGACCTAGGACCGCACGCATGCTGATTTTGACGCGACGCCCCGGAGAAAGCCTCTACCTGGGCGAAAATATCCGCATCACCGTGCTGGGGATGCAGGGCAAGCAGGTCCGCCTTGGCCTGGAAGTGCCGGAAGAAACCACAGTGTACCGCGAAGAAGTCTACCGGCGGGTTGTGGAAGAAAACCGTCGCGCCCTTGCAACCAGTAACAACGACCTTATGGTGGCTGCTGAACTATGGCACGGAACAAAGAAGTAATCATCGATACGCGCCTTGGGCAGCGGAGCATCGATATGGACAAGGTGGTGCGTTTCCCGCGCGGCCTGGCCGGCTTTGAAACCGAGCGGGACTTTATCCTGCTGCAGATCCGCCCGGAAGCGCCGTTGCTCATCCTCCAAAGCGTGCACACGCCTCAGGTGGGCCTGCTGGTGGCCGATCCTTACAGTTTCCTGGACAAATCCTACGCGCCGGTTCTGGGCCCGGCGGAACGGCAGCTGCTGCAACTGGAAGACCCGGCCGAAGCCGTGCTGCTGGTCACCGTGTCCATCCCTGTGGGTGTGCCGGAGCAGGCCGCCCTCAACCTTACGGGCCCCATCTTCATCAACCACAAGGTGCGGCTGGGCGTGCAGGCGCCCCAGAGCGTGGAAGGCCCGCAGCAGATCAATATGCACACCCTTAAGCCCGTGGCTCCCGCAGACCCCGCAGACCCCGTAGCCCCCGCGGAGCCCGCAGCCCCGCCCGAAGCGCCCGCGGAGTAAGCCCGGCGTCGCTGGGTTGCCCGCTTTAGCCCCCCCAAGGCCCGGCTTTCTGGCCCCCCGAAACCGTCCGCGGTTTCCGGGGGGCTTTGCGTCGGCGGGCCCCGGCGGAAGGCGCGTCGGCCAGACTTGCGCTCCACCCCGGAGCAGAGGCAATCGCCGCGGACGCGGGCGGTGCGCCACTGTCCCGGCTGAAAGCCGGGGCCCGCACTGCTTGACATTATTGTTCAGAAAGATATCTATATTGTAGTTGGCATGTTATTGTCACGGTTGTTCATGCCATTCACTCTACTTTAGAGGAGTATCGCCATGAGTGCAGAGCGTACAAATAAGTTTGATTGGAGTTGCCTGCTTATTGGAGTGCTGTTTTTGTTTGTGGCGCTTATCGCTTTCAGGAATCCTGCGGCCAATCTGGCGGCTATTACCATAGTTTTTGCTATGGCAGCCCTGTTCAAGGGAATTCTGCTGATCCGTCAGCGCGGCGGCAGCACCCTCCGGCTGGTCGTCGGCATTCTGGATGTAGCCATTGGTGTGATATTTTTGTTCAATCTTGGTTTCTCCATGGCTATTATGCCGTATATTTTTGCCTTTTGGTTCATCATGACTTCCATTGACGCCCTGGTCTATTCCTGGCCGCTGAAACTGTGGAACAAGGGACTGTATATTTTTACGCTGATACTGAACGTTCTTTGCGTTATTCTGGGCTTTTTCATGGTAGTTAACCCCCTTTCCTCCATCCTGACCATGAGTTTTCTAGCCGGCTTCTACTTCATGAGCGCGGGCATCGTGAGCATCCTGCTGGCCTTTGGTCGGCCGCGGACATAGGCCAATTTCATTTTGCAGGTGCTTTGGCGACTGCGTGCGCAGGCGCGCCGCCCGGTCCGGTCCCTGTGCGTGGGGCGCGGGCCGGGCGGTATTTGCATTTTCGTGGGGGCGCTCATGTCCTAAAACGGCAGGCGCAGCAGGCGGACGGTATAGGGCTGGATGTGCAGCAGGCGCTGAACGCTTACGTCCTCGGCGCGGGTGACGAAATCCTGAGAGTGGATGTTGAGGATGGCTTCGGCCTCATGGCTGCAGTCAAAGAGGTGCAGGGTGTCGCCTTCCAGGCTGTCTGCCGTGGTCCAGTGGCGGTTGACCGCCGGGCCGTCGGCCGTGAGGTGGCGCGTAAAGCGGAAGATGACTGCCCGGTGGTCGGCGGGGTTGAGCCAGTCGCGGCAGCATTCCCAGAGCTGTGCCGGCGCGGGATCGTCCGTAACGGCAAAGGGCTGGCGGATTTCCAGCGGGAAGCTGCGGCGCTGCACGCGCAGCATGCCGTCCACCAGGGCGCAGTAGTCTGTCTCCTGCTCCAGTACGGCGCGAAAGGCCTGGGGAGTTGCGGCCAAGCCCATGAGGGTTTCATTGAGAATATCGCGCGCTTTGAGCACGCGCAGGCCGTGGGTCAGGCGCAGGGCGTTGAGCACGGCGTAGATGGCGCAAAACGTGTCCAGCTTGCCCTGGTAGAACGGTTTGAGCATGGCGGCCTCCGCAGGCTGTTATGCCTGTTGGGGGGGGGCCGGTCAAGATGGTGTTGGCCCGGCGCGGGCGTCTTTTGCCCCGGCGCGGGCGTCTTTTGCCCTCCGGCTGCGTCAGTGGGCCGTTTTGGTCCGGGGCTGTACCAGAGGAGTACTATCCCCATCCCCAAACGGCCCGCTTCCTTGCCGGAGAACAAAATCCATCCCGCGCCGTCCAGGATGCCGCCCGCATGGTGAGAGCGGTATAAACCCGCCGCATGAGATGCCGCCCGCATGGGTGGGGAAGGACGCTGCGCCGGACTTCGTTGCTGCAGTTTGGCAATCTGCGCCCCCCGCATGGTGAGAGCGGATATAAACCCGCCGCATGAGATGCCGCCCGCATGGGTGGGATGCTAAGGCTGCTGGAACGCTGTATAAAGCCGTTTCAAAACATTTTTCAGCCAGGGTATGCCTGCTGCGTTGTCTGAGGAAGTGACGTTTTTTGAAGGATGGGGGTGTTGAGGGAAGGGAACTTTTGTGAACAAAAGTTCCCTTCCCCCAACGAACGCCAATCCAGCCTGTTCTGCGCTTATTCCGCCACTTCGTCTTCGGTTTCGTGGCGGCCTGCCATGAGGTTGCGGTGACCATTGATGATCTGGTCCAGCACGTGGGGTTCGGCCAGAGAGGTGGCGTCGCCGATATCTTCGTACTGGCCCCCGGCGATTTTGCGCAGCATTCTGCGGATGATTTTGCCGGAGGTGGTTTTGGGCATGGCTTCCACGAACTGGATATGTTCGGGGCTGGCCAGGGGGCCGATGTCACGGCGCACGGCGTCGCGCAGTTTGACGCGCAGGGCGGCGCTCCAGGGCACTTCATCGCGGGTGACCACGTAGGCGTAGATGCCTTCGCCCTTGAGGGGGTGGGGCATGGGCACCACGGCGGCTTCGCCCACTTCGGAGCAGGCGGCCAGTACGGCTTCGATTTCGGCGGTGGAGAGGCGGTGGCCGGAGACGTTGATGGAATCGTCGATGCGGCCGAGGATCCAGAAGTAGCCGTCCTGGTCCACTTCTGCGGCGTCGCCGGAGGCGTAGCAGCCGAAGCGGGAGAAGTAGGACTGGTATTTTTCCTCGTCATTGAACACGCCCTGCATCATACCGGGCCAGGGGCGGCGGATGACCAGGTGGCCGGCGCGGCAGCCTGCTTCGGGTTCTTCGCCGTCGCGGGCGGCGGAGCCCATAACGGTGGCGTCGATGCCGGGCAGGGGTTTGCTGGCTGAGCCTGGCTTGAGTTTGGTGGCGTAGGGCATGGGGGCGATCATGGCGCCTCCGGTTTCGGTCTGCCACCAGGTATCCACAATGGGCAGTTCGCCGCTGCCGATATGTTTGTGGTACCACTGCCAGACTTCGGGGCTGATGGGTTCGCCCACGCTGCCCAGGATGCGCAGGCTGCCCAGGTCGTAGCGTTCGGTCCAGGCTTCGTTCATGCGCATGAGGGAGCGGATGACCGTGGGTGCGGTGTAGAGGATATTGACGCGGAAGTTTTCCACAATGCGCCAGTAACGGTCGGGGTAGGGCCAGGTGGGGATGCCCTCAAACATGAGGGTGGTGGCCCCCAGGGAGAGAGGGCCGTAGACCCCGTAGGTATGGCCGGTGATCCAGCCCGCGTCGGCTGTGCACCAGTAGACGTCGTCGTCGCGCATGTCAAAGCACCACTGGGTGGTGTGGGCGGCGTAGGTCAGGTAGCCGCCCGTGGCGTGCATGACGCCCGTGGGTTTGCCCGTGCTGCCGCTGGTGTGGAGCAGAAAGAGGGTATCTTCGGCGTCCATGGGTTCGCAGGGGAAGTCGGGGTTGAGGGTGAAGTCGTCAATGAGGTCGTGCCACCAGATGTCGCGGTTGCGCTGCATGGTCACGCCGTCCAGCCCGGCGTGGCGCACCACCACCACATGGGCTACGGAGGGGCATTTTTCCAGGATGGGGTCGAGGTTGGCCTTGAGGGGTTTGCATTTGCCCCCGCGCACGGCGGCGTCGGCGGTAATGACCACGCGGGCCTTGCAGCCTTCTATGCGGCTGCGCACGCCGCCTTCGGCGTAGCCGGAGAAGATGGCCGTGTGGATGGCCCCGATGCGGGCGCAGGCCAGCATGGCGATGAAGAGCTCTGGAATCATGGGCATGTACAGGGCCACATGGTCGCCCTTGCGAATGCGCAGGGAGCTTAAGGCGTGGGCCACCCGGCATACCTCGGTGTAGAGCATCTGATAGGTGTAGCAGCGCACGTCAGTTTCTTTTTCGCCCTGCCAGATGATGGCGGCTTTGTTGCGACGGCCGGAGATCAGGTGCCTGTCTATGCAATTGAACGAGGCATTGAGTTTTCCGCCAACAAACCATTTGTATTTATGGTGTACCTCATCGGCTTCTAGTACCTTGTCCCAGCGTTTGAACCAGTGGATCAGTTGCGAAGCTCGCGCACCCCAGAAGTCATTGGGGTCTTCCAGGGCGCGACGGCAGAGAGCGTCGTATTCTGCCGGGCCGCAAACCCAGGCAGAAGTCTTGCCGTGCTCTGGTGGAAGGTAGCTGCGATTTTCATTCAACAGTGTAGTGATCCGCTCCTGGGACATAATCCTGTCCTCCCTCCTGTGATAAGAGTTGTGCAACAAGGATGGCAAAGCGCCATGATAGCTCACTACGAAGATTTGAGAGAGTCGTCAAGAGGCAGTAATTGTTTGGTCTTTCAGTCATAGTTGTGAAAAGTTATACAATCGTGCCGGATTTTGCGGTTTTGCACGGTGGAATCGGCATTGTAATGCCATTACAATTGAAGAATTTTTTCACAATATAAAGAAAAAAAGATGAAATTTTTTTGGGGAGGGGAGTAAGGGAGCAGGCAGCCCTTGAAAAAGGAGAGCGGATGTGGAAGGCCTGGCCGCATGCCGGGGATTGAGAACGACGGGATGTGCGCAGCGCAACGCAAAAGGCGAGGCGGCCCAGGCCGCTCGCCAGGCCGCTTTGTGGGGATTACAGAAAATCCGGGTCGGCGGCGGCTTTGCCGTCAGCCAGCATGATGCGCACGTAGTGCAGGCTGTGTTCGTCTACGGGAATGATGGGGAAGGGCTGGCCGCAGCCGGGGCAGCGCACCATGCGCGGTTCCGTCGGGCTGGCCTGGGGGACGTGTTTGCCGCAGCCGGGGCATTGGTAGAAAAAAAGGATTTCCATGCCGTCCGGGGCTACGGGTTCTATGGGGCGTCGGGATTCAGCCAAGGGTATGCTCTCCTGTCAGGTCGCGGCCTGTCATGGCGGGGGATGTGGGCAGACCCCAAAGGGCCAGCAGGGTAGGGGCCACGTCGGCCAGGCGTCCGTCGGCAAGCGGGTGGCGCAGGCCGTCGGGCTGCAGCAGGATGCAGGGCACGGGGTTGGTGGTGTGGGCCGTCTGCGGTTGGCCGTCCGGGGTGAGCATATTTTCGCAGTTGCCGTGGTCCGCAATGATCAGCATGCGGCCCTGGCGGTTTCTGACGGCCGCGGCCATGCGGCCCACGCACTGGTCTACGGTTTCGCAGGCCGCAATGGCCGCGGGCAGAACGCCGGTGTGCCCCACCATGTCGCCGTTGGCCAGGTTGCAGACCACCAGGTCGTAGACGCCGCTGTTCCAGGCTTCCACAAATTTGTCCGTTACCTGCGCTGCGCTCATGGCCGGTTTGAGGTCATAGGTGGCTACATCGCGAGGAGAAGGCACCAGGATGCGGTCTTCGCCGGGGAAGGGCTCTTCCACCCCGCCGTTGAAAAAGTAGGTAACGTGGGCGTATTTTTCCGTTTCTGCCAGGCGCAGCTGGCGCAGGCCGTGGGCTGCGGCCAGTTCTCCCAGGCCGCCGACCACCGCCTCCTTGGGAAAGGCCACAGGGATGGCAAAGCTGGCCTCGTAGGCAGTCATGGAGGCCACGACGGCCAGCTGCGGCAGACGGCCGCGGTCAAAGCCCGCAAAATCCGGCTGAATAATGGCCTGCGTCAGCTGTCGGATGCGGTCCGCGCGGAAGTTGAAGAAAAAGAGCGCGTCGCCATCGGCCATGCCCGGAATTTCGTCCCCCGCAAAGGCCACGGGCTTGATGAATTCATCCGTGATGCCGGCCTCATAGGAGGCCTCCACTGCAGCCACCGGGTCCAGATCCGTCCGGGGTTGGCCGTGGACAAGGGCCTGCCAGGCCAGGGCCAGGCGTTCCCAGTGCTTGTCTCTGTCCATGGCGTAGTAGCGGCCGGCCATGCTGGCCACGCGGGCGCCGGGTTGATCTCTGATGGCCGTGAGCAAGTCGCGCATATAGCCCGCGCCGCTGTGTGGGGCGCGGTCGCGACCGTCCATGAAGCAGTGGATGCGCACGGGCACCTTACGAGCGTGGGCCAGGGCGCAGAGCGCCTCCAGGTGGCGGATGTGGCTGTGCACGCCCCCGTCGGAGAGCAGCCCGGCCAGATGCAGACGGCCGCCGGTGCGGGCCGCCGTATCCAGCAGGGCGGTGAGTACGGGGTTGGCGGCAAAGCTGCCGTCCTCCAAAGCCAGATCAATGCGGGTCATGTCCTGATAAATAACGCGTCCCGCGCCGATATTAAGGTGCCCCACCTCGGAATTGCCCATGTAACCCGCAGGCAGGCCCACGTCCCGGCCCGAAGCCGCAAGGCGCGAATGGGGGCAGGCGGCGTTGAGCGCGTCCAGGTTGGGGGTCTGCGCCAACCATGGGGCGTTGCCCGGACCGGGCTCGGCCAAGCCCCAGCCGTCCAGAATAAGCAACAGGGTGGGGGTAAGCGCAGCAGAGCCTGCCGGGCGGCTTTGGGTCATTGCGGGGCCTCCCCGGCGCTCTGTGCGCCCCAGAGGGCCTCAAGGCCATAGAGGGCGCGCACCGGTTCCTGAAAAATGTTCACCACCAGATCGTTCATATCCACCAGAATCCACTGGCCCGCAGTATAGCCTTCCGTGCGCAGAAATTCATAGTTGCGCAGGCGGCAGAGCTCACCCAGGCCGTCAGCCAGGCTGCGGGCGTGACGGGCGGAACCGGCGCTGGCAATGACCAACGCCGTGGTAAAGGCGTTCTGCCCGTTGAGATCCAGGCTGACCACGTTGGCGGCTTTGTGTTCCTCCAGCCAGCGGGCCACGTCCGCCATGCGGGCGGCCACGGAGAGCGCCGAGTGGCGTCTGGAGGAATGTGCAGCTGCGGGTGCGGGCGGGGTAGTATTTTCCATAGCGCAAAATGTACCGTAAAGCCGGGCAAAGGGCAATGCCGGGCTGTGCCCTGTATTGACCCCATCGGCACATTGCGGCATACCGGAACGACACGCCGTCAGGCGGTAAAACCCGCGTCGCTCGCCGGGCCGGTGCGCCCGCGTCGTAATTTTTTTTGCGTCACTGTCAGCAATCCAAGGAGAGGGCCGTGCTTTTTGATATGCAACAGGAAACCCTGCCGCGCGAGGATCTGGAGGCGCTGCAACTGCGCCGTTTGCGCAATCTCTGCGCCCGCGTGTACGCTACGGTGCCGTTCTACGCCAAGCGCTTTGCGGAAGTGGGCGTCACTCCGGACGACATCAAGACCCTGGACGATGTGCGGCGTTTGCCCTTTACAGAAAAGCAAGACCTGCGCAACCACTACCCCTTTGGCCTGTTTGCCGTGCCCAAGGATCATATTGTGCGGCTGCATGCCTCCAGCGGCACCACGGGCAAGGCCGTAGTGGTGGGCTACACCGCCCGCGACCTGGAAAACTGGGCCGGGCTCATGGCCCGCAGTATGGCCGCGGCGGGCGTCAACAGCACGGACGTGGTGCACGTGGCCTACGGCTACGGCCTGTTCACGGGCGGTCTGGGCGCGCATTACGGGGCCGAACGCCTGGGGGCCACGGTGGTGCCCGCATCGGGCGGGGCCACCAGGCGGCAGGCCTCCTTGCTGCGCGACTTTGGCAGCACGGTGCTCTGCGCCACGCCTTCCTATGGGCTGCACCTGTGGGAAGCGGCGCGGGAAGCGGGCGTGGATTTTCGCGAGCTGCCCCTGCGCATCGGCATCTTCGGGGCTGAACCCTGGTCCGAAGCCATGCGCCGGGATATCGAAGCCAAGATGGATATCGACGCCATGAACATCTACGGCCTTTCTGAAATCATGGGGCCGGGCGTAGCCATGGAGTGTCGGGAGGCCAAGTGCGGCATGCATCTGTGGGAAGACCACATCCTGCCCGAAATCATTGACCCTGTCACGGGCGAGAGCCTGCCCCCCGGCGAGGTGGGCGAGCTGGTGCTGACCACCCTCACCAAGGAGGGCATCCCCCTGGTGCGTTATCGCACCCGCGACCTCACCAGTCTGGACTACACGCCCTGCGTCTGCGGGCGCACCCACGTGCGCATTTCCCGCCTGCAGGGCCGTAGCGACGACATGCTCATCATCCGCGGGGTCAACGTCTTCCCGCAGCAGATCGAAGGCCTGCTCATGGAAAGCGAGGGGCTTACCCCCAACTACCAGATTATTGTGGACCGGATGGACAACCTGGACACCCTGGAAGTGTGCGTGGAGGTGAGCGACAAGCTCTTTGCCGACCAGATCCGCAAACTGCAGTCTCTGGAAAAACGCCTGCAGAAGAACATCAAAGAGTTCCTGGGCGTCACGGCCAAGGTGCGGCTGATGGAGCCGCGCTCCATCCAGCGTTCCGAGGGCAAGGCCCAGCGCATTGTGGACAGGCGGCCCAAGGACTGAGCGGGGCGCGTCGTAAGCTGCGGAAAAAATATCACAGCGGACTTGACACTTGGAGGCAAGCCGGATAAAAGGATTCCTCGCTGAGCGGGAGTAACTCAGTGGTAGAGTGCAACCTTGCCAAGGTTGAAGTCGCGGGTTCAAATCCCGTCTCCCGCTCCATTTTCCTATTGGCGGCATAGCCAAGTGGTAAGGCAGAGGTCTGCAAAACCTCCATCTCCAGTTCAAATCTGGATGCCGCCTCCAGAATGTTCTTTTCACGCAGCGTCGTTTCGCATACATGCGGGAGTAACTCAGTGGTAGAGTGCAACCTTGCCAAGGTTGAAGTCGCGGGTTCAAATCCCGTCTCCCGCTCCACTTTTGCGGGAATAACTCAACGGTAGAGTGTCAGCTTCCCAAGCTGAAGGTTGCGGGTTCAAATCCCGTTTCCCGCTCCAGGAAAATCAAGCCCTTATGGTGAAAAACCGTAAGGGCATTTTTGTTAGCAACTTCTTTTTAGTAAACTCTTTTGACCTTACGGCCTTGCGGATGGCGTGCGGCAGCTTAGAAAAATGGACAGCAGAGCGAGTTGCCTCTTAAGTATTTTGCGTGAGCCATTTTAAAGTAAATTTTGCTCAGGGAATAATGGGGCTCTACACCAAAGACGGGGGCAAGCCCCTTCAAAGGGCAGTTTTTCCGACAGGTTTCTGAACAATTCCCCATCCATTTCAGCAGCACAATACGCGCACCCGCAGGCGGTAATTTTCGAAGTTGCGGAAGCCATACGCTCGCCGTTG
>NZ_SIXC01000017.1 GCF_004309735.1 Desulfovibrio legallii | reverse complement strand
TCAATCTGAGCCAGAATCAAACTCTCCAGTTCAAATTCTGTACAAGATTCTCACCCTTGCGGGCGAAAATCGGAATCTCAAAGATTTCCTTCCCACTCRCTATTCACTTGTCAATGAACCACCGGGCCTTCCGGCCCCGCCGGACCTTTTCGGTCGGCGCGAGGAGTGTTTATGCTCCCCTTCGCTTCCGGAGTCAACCGTTTTTTTTCGCTTCCGGCAAAATTTCTTTTTGCCTTTGTTTCAAAAACCGTCCCTCGTCGCGAAACCGGAATGTAGCCGGGAGGCCCCCCTTTGTCAACACCCTGCGCCCAAAAAGTTTTACTTTTGTCGCAAAAGACCGCCTGAAGCGGCTTTCCCTGCCAGATCTTTTTTTCTACCCTCTCTTAGTTGTAAAGCGTGCTGCATGACCCCGCCGGTACTCTAAAATAAATCTTGAAAATTTACGGCCACCGGTGCATTCTGCGCGCAGAACCCGGCGGGCGGGCAGTCCCGCGCGCAGCGCCGTACCAAGCCTGTCCGCCCCAGAGCGGACAAGGCTCCAAAAAAACGCGGTGTCTGCTGCGTTTGGCCGCGCCCGGTCCACAGCCGGGCTGTGTCCGCCAACGCCGAGGGTCGTCATCAGGGAGGCCGCATGGAATTCAGTTTTTTTTCAATGATCGCGCAAGCCAGTCTTGTCGCCAAGGGCGTGCTGCTGCTGTTGCTCTGCATGTCCATCATGAGCTGGGGGCTGATGATCCAGAAGTACATCGCCCTCACCGCCGCCAACAAAAAGGCCCTGGCGGGCACCGGGCAGTTTGAGAAAGCCCCCAACCTGCGTGACGCCGTGCAGTCCTTGGGCGCGGATCCCACTTCCCCCCTCTACTATATAGCCCATCAGGGCGTGCAGGAATTCAACCGCTCCAAAGAGCTGGGCAACAGCAGCGATGTGGTGGTGGACAACGTGCGCCGCGCCCTGCGCCAGGGCGTGGGCTCCGAACTGGCGCGGCTGCAGCGTTCCCTTTCGCTGCTGGCCACCACGGCCAATACCGCGCCCTTCATCGGTCTGTTCGGCACGGTCTGGGGCATTATGAGCTCTTTCCACTCCATCGGCATGCTCAAATCCGCCTCTCTGGCCACCGTGGCCCCCGGCATTTCCGAGGCCCTGGTGGCCACAGCCATCGGCCTGGCCGTGGCCGTACCGGCCACCATTGGCTTTAACATCTTCATGGGCAAGCTCTCGCAGGTGGATACTCTGCTGGTCAACTTTGCCGGCGTGTTCCTTAACCGCGTGCAGCGCGAACTCAACGCCCATCGCCACGTACAGCGCATGGGCGCCACGGAGATGTAAGATGGGCGCGAACGTGGGCGGCGGCAACAAATTTGTTTCGGACATCAACGTCACTCCCTTTGTGGACGTGATGCTGGTGCTGCTCATCATCTTTATGGTGGCCACCCCCATGATGAGCCAGGGGCTGGACGTGGATCTGCCCCAGACCAAGCAGGTGGAGGTTCTGCCCACCGACGCGGACCACATGGTGCTTACCGTGCGCAATGACGGCAAAATCTATCTGGACGAATACGCCGTGGACAGCATGGAGGATCTGGAAGGCTACCTGCAGCGTCTGGTCAAGGAAAAGAACAAAACCCTCTTCCTCCAGGCGGACAAGGCCGTGCCCTACGGCACGGTGGTAGAGGTTATGGGGCACATCAAGGCTGTGGGCATTGAAAAACTGGGCGTCATCGCCGAAAAGCCCGACGAAGCAGCCTCCGCCGGCGGCAACCGCAATCAGGGCGGCCGCCGCTCCAGGTAACTCCCATGCGCATGGCCTCTTACGTCCTCTCCTTCTGCCTGCATCTGGCGATATTTCTGCTTGTCTGGTTCTGGCCCAGTCGGCCGCCGGTACGGCTGGACACGCCGCCGGTGATGATCAGCCTGGTGGAAGGCGCGCCCGGCGGCAACCGGACGCCCTCCCCCATCCTGGGGCATATGGGCCAGCCCGGCGACGGGCCCCTGGCCCCCACGCCGCCCGCGCCCAAGGCCGAAGTGGCTGCGCCCGAACGGGCGGAGATCAAGGAGCCCACGCCCCTGCCGCCCACGCCCAGGCAAGAGGCTGCACCCGTTAAAAAGCCGGCGCCCAAACCGGAACCCAAACACGAGCCCAAGCCGGAACCAAAACCCGCGCCCAAAGAGGACGCCAAGCCCATAGCCCAGAAAAAAAAGGACAAACCCAACGAAGAGCCCAAAAAAGAAGCGCCCAAGGATACAAAAAAGCCGGAGCCGACCAAACCGCAGCCCAGCAAAAAAGCGGACAAAAACGGCAAAAGTACGGCTGAGGATCCCGTGGCCGCAGCCCTGCAGCACGCCCGCAAAGCCACCTCGCGCGCCGATTCCGGCGACCGGGGCACTGCCGTGGAGCAGGCCCTGGCTCAGGCCCAGCGGCGGGCCGGCGGCAACCGCGGCGGCGGCGGGGGCGAAGGCTCCGGCCCCGGCGGCGGCGGTTTGGGCGACGTCTACATGGGCCAGGTTATGCTGGCCGTGCGCCCCAACTGGGGCTTTGCCTCGGCCGGACGCGTCAACCTGGTCTGCGTGGTCAACGTCAAGGTGGACCTGCAGGGCCGCGTGCAGCAGACCGCCGTAACGCGCGGTTCGGGCAACGCGCAGTTTGACGCTTCGGCCGTGAACGCCATTATCCGCACCAGCCAGAGCGGACAGTTCCCGCCGCCCCCTTCGGCGGAATACACCGACCTGGACCTGGTGTTCACCCTGGACGAGCTCATGGGGCGCTAGCCTCCGGCCGGCGCGCCCACGGCCCGCCAGGAAGTCCAGAGGAGGACGGACACCATGCCTTCCCCCATTTTTACACACCAGCGTTGCGCCGTAGTTGCGGCGTTCGCCTGCCTGTGGGCGGGCGTGCTGTCGCCCCTGTGCGCGCCCGGCCCGCTTCTGCCGCAGGCGCAGGCCGCTGCCGGCGCGGCTCTGGACCAGGGTGACGGCTACGGCGCAAAAATGCTGGAAAAAATCGTGGCCGTTTGGGCCCCGCCGCCCGCGCTTAAAGGGGACTTCATAGTCCGTTTGCGCGTGCGGGTGGACGCAAAGGGCGCGGTGACGGACTGCGTGCCGTTGCGTTCTTCCGGCATGGAAGCCCTGGATATTTCCGCCTGCGGGGCCGTGCGCCAGGGCGGCGGCTACGGCGTCCCGCCCTACGCCCAACCCCTGGAAGTGCAACTGGCCTTCTGGACCGGCACGCCCAAAGGCAAGCCGCGACTTACGGCCCCCAGCAGTGAAGAAGCCCTGCGCGCCGAAGTACGCGCCCGCACCAAGGCCGAGGCCGCCATAAGCGACGCCCGCGCGGCTGCGGCCGAAGACCGCGCCCGCGAAAAAGCCGAAGAGCTGGCCCGCCAGACGGCCGGGGCCGCAGTGGCGCAAACGCCCGCCGCCGCTGCGCAACAGCCTGCCCCGTCAGTGCTCCCGGCGGCCCCCTTTCCGGCGGCCGCCGGAAGGCCTGTTACCCCGGCAGCAGAGCCCCGGCAGCACGCCGTCCCTGCCGTGCAGGCGGACAAAACGGCGGGCAGCGCGCCGGACAAAGCGGCCTTGCAGCGCTATACGCGCGCTGTTTCCCGACGGCTGCGCGAACATATTGTCATCCCGGCGGAAACCGCACCCGGCGAATACCGCGTGCCGCTGCGCCTGGAAGTGGATTCGCAAAGCGGAGAAATCAAGGATTTTACAGTGTTGCGAGATACAGGCGACAAGCTCCTTGACAGATATATACGCCTCGGCATACGCCGTGCGGGCAGCGTACCGCCGCCACCGCAGGGCCAGGGCGGCAGGCTGGAATTCACCCTTGTGCTGCTCCGGCCCTGACTGGCTGACGTCGGCGGCCCCACAACGGCGCAGGCCTGCAGACCGCACGCCGTGGTCAAAATTTTCTACACAGATTTCAAGACCATTACGGTAAGGAAGGATGGGATAACCATGAAAAAAGTGCTGCTTCTCCTCACTCTGGGGCTCTGGCTGGCGCTGGAGGGCGGTGCGCAGGCCGCCATGCGCGTGGACATTTACGGCCCTGGCCAGAACATCGTCAATCTGGCCCTGGCCGCGCCCATCAAAGGCCCGCAGACCCAGGCCAGCGGCATGGGCACGGAACTGCAGAAAATTGTGGAACAGAACCTCAGTTTTCTGCCCTTTATGCGCCTCACGGACCCCAGGGCTGTGCTGGGCGGCGTGCTGCTGGCGGGCTACGAACCGCCCAGCCTGGATTTCAAACGCTTTCAGCTGGCTGGTTCCGACATTGTGGTGACCACCTTCTGGCCCGAGGGCGACAGTGGCACCCGCCCGGTGCAGATCCGCGCGTTTGAAACCAACACGGGCGGCCGCCTGTTCGGCAAGGAATACCCCAAGGTTTCTTCCCGCGATCTGCCCGAAGTGGCGGACCGTTTCTGCGCCGACCTGCTGGAAGCCCTTACGGGCAACGGCTCTTTTTTCCGCTCCACGCTGACCTTTGTGAAAAAGACGGGCAAACTCAGCGCCAACGTCTGGCTGGTCAAACCCACGGGCCGCGACCTGCGGCAGATCACCAACCTGGCCGGCGAATCCATGTCCCCGGCCTGGTCGCCCGACGGGCGCTTCATTGTCTTTACCCACATTGACCAGAAATCCCACGCTCTGGGCGTATGGGACCGCTCCACCGGCAAGGTGCAGCGCATCCGCTTTCCCGGCAACGTGGTCATCGGTCCGGCCTTTATGCCCGACAATAAGGTAGCCGTGGCCCTTTCCAACGGCAAGTACCCGGTCATCTTCCAGCTTAACCACGTCTTCCAGAAAGAAAGGGTGCTGGAACAGGGCAATTCCATCAATGTGTCCCCCACCTTTGATAAAACCGGCACCAAGATGGCCTTTACCTCCTCCCGGCTGGGCGGGCCGCAGATTTTCCTCAAGGATCTGAGCAGCGGCAGCACCACCCGCGTCAGCATGAACGGCACCTACAATACTGAAGCCAACCTCTCCCCCGACGGCACCCTAGTGGTCTACAGCCGCATGACAGACTTCGGCCACCGCATTTTTGTGCAGGACATGCTCACGGGCATGGAGCGGCAGATCACCTTCGGCCCCGGCAGCGACGAGCAGCCCTCCTTCTGTGCGGACAGCTACTTCATCGCTTTTGCCTCCACCAGGGGCGGCGGGCGCGGCATTTACCTCACCACCAGGCACGGCGGCGATGCCAAGCGCGTGCCCACGGGCGGCGGGCCCGCCTCCTTCCCGCGCTGGGGCATGCCCGGCGCCGCGAAATAGCCTTGTCAGATCCCCGGCCGCAAAGCCTTGCCCCGCGCAGATTTTGACGGCCGGGTAAAAAATATTTTACAAAGTGCCCCGAAAGGGGCCTCACGCTTCTTGACAAAACTCTCACTGCAGATACCATCTTATATGCGAGGGCAAAACGGCCTCGTGTGTGAAGAAAGGAAAGGTATCATATTTTTTTTGGAGAATGAGCTGTTCAGGAGGACACAATGAAACGCTACGCTCTTATTCTCGCTCTGGTCATGGCCCTTGCCGCCGGTTTCGGCTGCGCAAAAAAAACCACCAGCGAACCCGGCTACGATGACGGCATGACCCCTGAAATGCGCGCCGCCATCCAGCAGATCACCGACGCCCGCGTCTACTTTGCCTTTGATAAATTCGACATCAAGGCCGAATACAAAGACATGCTCAAGACCAAGGCCGATCTGCTCAAGAAGTACGCCTCCATCCGCGTGCGCATCGAAGGCAACTGCGACGAACGCGGCACCCAGGAGTACAACCTCGCCCTCGGCGAACGCCGCGCCCGCGCCGCCTATGAGTACATGGTCATGCTGGGCGTGAACCCCAGCCAGCTTGAGATGATCAGCTACGGCAAGGAAAATCCGGCCGTCCAGGGCAACAACGAAGCCGCGTGGTCCAAGAACCGCCGCGACGACTTCCGCGTCATCGCCCACTAGGCTAGGTCTGCTCCGGCAGTACGGCCGCCCTCCTTCAGGAGGGCGGCTTTTTTTTACGCCCTTTGCCCTTCCTCCAGTTTTGGCAGCTTTTTTGCAAACCTCCAGGCATGGACGTCTTCAGCTACAACCCGGCAGACATGTTTAGCCTGCTGCTTACCATCATGCGCGTGAGCATTGTGGTCTTCATGCTGCCCATCTTTTCCACCAACAACATCCCCATACAGGTCAAGGCAGCCATAACCATTGTTCTTTCTTTGGGAATATGGCCCAACCTGGCGGTGCAGGCGCCCATGCCGCAGCACCCTTTCGATGTGGCCCTCATGCTTCTGGGCGAGCTGGTGTTGGGCCTGGTCCTGGGCATGGCCGTCAATTTTCTGTTCATGGGCATCCAGGCCGGCGGCGAATTGCTGGGCTTTCAGATGGGCTTCACCATGATCAACTTCGCCGACCCCCTCACCGGCAACCAGACGGGCATCACGGCCTTTTTTCTCTGGATGGTCACGGCCCTGACCTTCCTGGCCCTCAACGGCCATCTTTACATGCTGCGGGGCTTTGCGGCCTCGTTCAGTCTGGTGCCCCCTGGGGGGCTGCTGCTCGGTTCCGTGGTGCTGCATCAGATTCTCCACCTGGCGGGGCAGATGTTCGTGCTGGCCCTGCAGATCGCCGCTCCGGTCATGGTCGCTCTGTTCCTGGTGGAAGTGTCTTTGGGGCTGGTTTCACGCACCTCGCCGCAAATCCACATCATGGAATTCGGCTTCCCCATCAAGATTGGGGTGGGATTTTTCTTTACCGGACTTTTGCTGGTGGTGCTTTCCGAGCATGTGGCCGTGTTTGTGAGCGGGCTGGACGCCCTGTTCAGCAACCTGCTGCGGGCCATGAGCCCCTTAAGCGCCGCCGGATGATGCGCCCGCGCCGTTGCAATTTAGGCTGAAAAGGGTCAGTATCCGCCGATGTACGCCCGCAACGGCGCAAGCGGGGCGCGGCGTCAAATTCCCATCGTGTGGGGTGAGCATGGTCATGCGCGTTTTTTCCCGTTTTTGCCTTGTGTTGTGCCTTGGACTGACCGTTCTGCACGGCCCCGCCTTGGGCGCCGAAAAAAAAGATCCGCCCAAGGAGGCCCCCAACAAATACGAGGCCCTCAAACGCTTCAGCCAGGTACTTGACCTGGTGGAGCGCTACTATGTGCGCGACGTCACGCAAACGGACCTCATTAACGGCGCCGTCAAGGGCATGCTGCAGGGGCTCGACCCCCACTCCACCTTCCTCACTGCAGAAGAATATAAAGAAATGCAGGAGACCACCTCCGGCGAATTTTTCGGCGTGGGCATTGAAATTTCCATGGAAAACGGCCAGGTCACCGTGGTCACGCCCATTGAGGATACCCCCGCCTTTCGCGCCGGGCTGCAGTCCGGCGATGTGATCCTGTCCATCAACGGTCAGGCCACCCAGGAGCTTTCCTTGCAGGAAGTGGTCTCCCGCATTCGCGGGCCCAAAGGCTCGGAAGTGGAGCTCACCGTCCTGCACAGCGATGCCAAGGCCCCGCAGACCGTCCATATCGTGCGCGACGCCATCCCCCTCATCAGCGTCAAATCCAAGAAACTGGACGAGGGTTACTACTGGGTGCGCCTTACCCGCTTCTCCGAACGCACCACAGAAGAGCTCCACGACGCGCTCAAAGCGGCGGAAAAAGAAAGCAAGGCCCAGGGTGGCCTTAAAGGCATAGTGCTGGACCTGCGCAACAACCCCGGCGGTCTGCTGGACCAGGCCGTCAGCGTCAGCGACACCTTCCTCGAAGGCGGCACCATCGTTTCCATCAAAGGCCGCCGCGAAAATACCGAACGCGTCTATACGGCCAAAAAACAGAACGATGATGTGCGCGTGCCCCTGGTGGTACTGATCAACGCGGGCTCCGCCTCGGCCTCGGAAATTGTGGCCGGCGCCCTGCGCGATCAGAAACGTGCGCTCATTGCCGGTGAGCGCTCCTTCGGCAAGGGCTCGGTGCAAAACATCATTCCGCTGACCGACGGCTCCGGCCTCAAGCTGACCGTGGCCCTCTACTACACGCCCAACGGCAGTTCCATCCAGGCCGAAGGCATTGTGCCGGACCTGGAAATCCCCTTTGAGCCGCCCCGCGCCGAAGACAAGGACGGCCGCTTCCTCCTGCGCGAACAGGATCTTAACCGGCACCTGGAAAACGGCAAAGCCAAAAAGCCCGCCAAGGCCAAAGACAGCAAGGGCGACGTGCAGGAACAACTGGCCCGCGATAACCAGCTGCGCATGGGCCTGCAACTGGTCAAAGGGTTGCCCAAAATGCGCGAACTCCGCAACTAGGACCGGCGGGCCATGCGGCCGCAGGCTTCCCCCACCACTTCCGGCGACGCCCTGCCCCACCAAGGGGCAGGGCGTCGCAACGCGCCTGAGCGCCCCCACCCGCGCAACCCCGCCGGGATGTCGCCCCCAGGGCTGCCCGCTTCCACCCGCCTTTTTCTCGGTGGTCTGGCCTGGTTGGCAGGCTGCTTCCTTTTGGTCTGGCTGCTCACCCCGCAGCAGTTCCCGGCGCCCAAGGCCGAGCTCCCCCATCTGCCGACCGGGCTCCCTGCACCGGAAGAACCAGCCAGCGTGGCAATATTGCAGCATCTGGACGCCCTGGTGGAGCAAATCCTGCCCCAGGCCCTGCCGAGGGCGCGCTGGCAGCGCAGCCTGACGCCCCCACTGGGCGCGGTTGACACCCCTGCCCTGCCTGCGAACGCGGCCCCCCGCCGCTATACCGTCACCGGGCCCTGCGCGCCCCTCCGCCTGGCCCTGGCCCTGCTGGCCGCCTTGCACCACGGGCCGGAAGGGGCTTTCGCCGCCCGTCCGACCCCCGCACAAAGCCATCCCGCCACTTTCCAGACCGATGTGCTCTGGACCGCCGCCGGCGTACTGGAAATCCGCGTCAACGGCCGCCTAAGCCACAGTTTTCACTTTCCGGGGCGTGAAAATATCCTTATGGACCTGGCCCACCCCCCCACCTTGCCGGCCCTGGCCGTCGTCATGGACGACATGGGCCAGCGCCTGGAAGCGGCCGAAGCCTTGACGGCCCTGCCCTTTCCCGTGACCCTGGCCATCTGGCCCCACGCGCCTTTGGCCGCAGAAACCGCGCGCCTGGCCGAAGAACGCCGCCTGGACAGCCTCATCCACCTGCCCATGGAGGCCCTGCCCAGACCGGACGGCCGACGGCCGAACCCCGGCCCCGGCGCACTGCTGACCCACATGGACGCCCGCCACCTGGCCCTGACCCTGGAAGAAGACCTCCAGGCCCTGCCCACGGCTATCGGCCTGAACAACCATATGGGCTCGGCCTTCACCGGCGACGTGGACGCCTGCCGCCGCCTCTGCGCCCTGCTGGCGGGCCGGGGCTATCTGGTGCTGGACAGCGTTACCCGCCCCCACGCGCTGCTGGCTGCCGCCGCACGGCAGACAGGCCTGGTCAGCGCCGAGCGCGACATTTTCCTGGACTCGCACCGCGACCCGCAGGCCGTGCTGCAGGCCCTGGACGCAGCAGCCCACACAGCGCGCCGCCGGGGCTGGGCCGTGGCCATCGGCCACCCCTACGGCGTTACCCTGGCCGCCCTGCGCGCCTGGTCAGACAGCGGAGGCGTAGCCCTGGTGCCCCTGCGGCGGCTTGTCTGGTTCTGGGCGCGGCAACAGTACGCGGCCCCCTTCATCCACCCAACCAACAAGGAGTGAGCATGCAACAGACCACCTTTGCCATCATCAAACCCGATGCCGTGGCCCGTAACCTCTGCGGCGAAATTCTGGCCGCTATGGAATCCGCCGGTCTGCGCATTGTGGGCCTCAAACGGCTGCGCCTTTCCAAACTCCAGGCCGCGGGCTTCTATGCCGTGCACCGGGAACGCCCTTTTTTTGAAAGCCTGACCGACTATATGTCTTCGGGCCCCGTGGTCTGTGTGGCCCTGCGCGGTGAAAACGCCATTGCCGCCTGGCGCGGCCTCATGGGCGCTACTGACCCGGCCAAGGCCGAACCCGGCACCCTGCGCCGCAAGTACGGCCAAAGCCTGGAGGCCAACGCCGTACACGGCTCAGACGCGCCCGAAACCGCAGCCTTTGAACTGGGGTACTTCTTTAACGGACTGGAAATAGTGGAGTAAAATCATGAACATCAGCGTGGGGTGTGTGGGCTGCGGCAATATGGGCGGGGCCATTCTGGCGGGACTGGCCCGACACGAAGGCTACGACCTCTGCGGCTACAACCGCACCCGGGAAAAACTGCGCCCCCTGGAAACCCTGGGCGTGCGCGCCCTGCCGGACGCCCACGCCGTGGCCGCTGCAGCCGACGTCGTTGTACTGGCCGTCAAGCCCTATCAGACGGCCGCCGTGCTGGAAGAACTGCGCCCGGCCCTCAACCCGCACAAGGTGCTGGTTTCCGTGGCGGCGGGCGTGAACATGGGCAGGCTGACCGCCGCCGTGGAAGGTCGCTGCCCCGTGGTGCGCTGCATGCCCAACACCCCGGCGCTGGTGGGCAAGGGCGTCTTTGCCTTCTGCTTTGACGACCCGGCCCTCAGCCCCGACACTCGCGACCTCCTGCTCCAGGTCTTCGGTTGCCTGGGCCTCTGTATCCCCCTGCCCGAAGCCCGGTTCACGGCCTTTTCCGCCTTGGTGGGCGCGGGCCCGGCTTACGTCTTTGCCATGATGCAGGGCTTGGTCCAGGCAGGCGTCACCCTGGGCCTCCAACACGCCGAAGCCCGCCGCATGGTCGTTGCCCTCTTTGCCGGTTCCGCCCTCATGGCTGAAAAAAGCTCCAAACACCTCATGCAGCTCCGCGATGACGTCTGCTCCCCCGCAGGCCTGACCATCGCCGGCGTCAACGCCCTGGACCAGGCCGGCCTCGCCGGCCTTCTGGTAGATGCCGTTCTCGCCGCCGACCAGCGCGGCCGCGAAATGGAGAAAGAATAAAAAAAGGGGAGGAGCTTTTTTGCGGGGGAGGGCTCTTTTAAAAAGGGGCGCCTCCCCCGCGCCCTCAGCCCCTAGAGCATTTAACACTTGAAATGCTCGCTTACGGCAGGCAAAAGCCTGCCTTCTCGCATTTCGTGGCAAGGATTTTCAAGAAAATCCTTGCAGAGCAGTTAGCTCATTTCATTCGCTAACTGCTCTAAAGTTTTTACTTTCTCAGTCTACGCCACAGCCCCTCCTTTTGAGAATATATCTTCTCAAAAATACGGCACGCTCGTTCCTGCAAAAAGGGCGCAACCGGAGTATCCCGGTTGCGCCCTTGCTCTTCCGCTCAGGGTACGCCCTGTGCGGTATGCTAAAAAATAAAATTTTTTGAAGGGTGCGGGGTGCGGGGGACTTTTGCTCACAAAGGTTCCCGCACCCCGCAAAAATCTTCCTACACTTCCTGCCCGGCGGTACGCAGCTCTTCTTTGAAGCCCTGGGGCACGTCGAAGCCCAGCTCGACGGCCTTGCGGGCGGCTTCGGCCGCGCCAACGGCGTCACCCAGGTCAAAGAGGGCCAGGGCCAGGTTATTCCAGGCCGGGGCAAAGCCGGGGTGGGTTTCAATAATTTTGCGGCACTGCTCTTCGGCGGCCTTGAATTCGCCCTGCATGTAATAGGCAGTAGCCAAGGCGTTTTGGGCCTGAACAAAGTCGGGATCCCACTTGAGGGCCTTTTTAAGGGCGGTGACGGCCTTGCCCGGTTCGCCGCGCTGCAGGTGGACGAAGGCGATATTGCTCCAGGGCACGGGGAATTTGGCGCGGCAGTTGGCGGCCTCTTCATTGTAGCGCAGGCAGCCGTCCAGGTCGCCGCGTTCCAGGCAGATGCCGCCCAGCTGCACATAGGCTTCGGCCAGATGCGGCGAATTGCGCACGGCATTGAGGAAAGATTCCTCGGCGGCCACAAAGTCGCGCTTGGTCAGCAGGGCCAGGCCCAGATTGTAGTAGTGGGTAGCGCACTGCTCATTTTGGGCGATTTCCGCCTTGAGGTCCGCAATATATTCGTCCAGGTCGTCGTAACGCGCTTTCATAGCCGGTGCCCCTCTTTTTTCAAAAGCTCGTTGTACCACAGGCAGAATTCAAAGATGCCCAGGTATTTTTCGTCTTTGTTGATGACGCCCAGGGCACATTCCGTAGCACCTTTGGCGTAGTCCTTGCCCACGGTCCCCTTGCTGGAAGCGTAGTGCAAAAATTCGTTGACCAGTTGCTGGGTGGTGCGCCGAGTTGCGTCCGTGCGCAGGTCCAGCGGGTCGTTAGGCTTCTGGAACGGATCCCAGTTGTCATAGCCGATGCGGTCCACAAACTTGCGCCGGCGCGGCTGCATTTTTTCGTAGATTTCGCGCTTGAGCCCTTCCTCTTCGGGCGTGAGCCGTTGCGGTGTGCCGTCACGAAAAACCGTTGCGGGAATATTGCCGAACATGCCGACTCCTTGAGGTCTGGCCCGCGCCGGCGCGGACCGCGCGCTCACTCCTGTTCCGGCCGGGCCGGGCCGATGCCCAGGTAGGCTTCGTCGTAGCGGGTGAGCAGGGCCATGGACAGGGGCACATAGACTTCGTGCAGCTCGGTAAACCGGGTCTGCACGGTCTGGGCCAGTTCCAGGCTCAGGTCTTCCAGCCGGTTCTGGATTTTGTCCAGATGTATGGTAGGATAGGCCTTACCGGCGGCAAAGGCCGAAAAGCCGCACACATGCCCCTGACCGGCGATGGCCGTAGGCACGCCGTAAACCCTGCAGGTAATGGGCCGCGCCGCGTAAAGCAGGCAACGGTCGTCCTGCCCCAGCAAAGGGCAGCGCAGTTTGATCTGGGCGGCGCGCTCCATAATGACGCCGGGGTCTTCACCGTCCTTTTCGGCCCGGTAGAGGTCGCGCTTGAGACGCGTGGCCTGTCGGTCCAGGTCGGCGGCGCGTTGCAGCACGGCCGAACGCTCCGGCCCGTAGGGGAAGTGCTCCGCAAAGGCCTGGTTGATGTACATGGCCTCCACCAGAGAAAGGTCAAACAGGGCGTGACAGCAATCGCTGCAGCCCTCCTTGCAGGCGACGCATTGGGGGTACTGGTCGCGCACCCGCGCAAAGAGGCTGTCGGCCTCGTGGCGCAGGGCCTCGTAGCGGGCAAAAATGGCGCTCAGGTCGGGGATCATGGCGTTCCTGTAGCAAAAGTAGGGAAATGCCGCCAGACGCGCGCGCCGGGCGGCACTTCAACGAAATGGATGGCGGGGTTTGCGCCCCGTGCCGCAGACGGTCGCGCCCAAAGCGCGGCCGCCGCTTCCACCGTCAGGGGACTCAAAAGCGGGGCGTCTTCAAAAACAGGCGTTTTCAAAGGTGCGCCAAAAATCCACGCCCAAGGCCCATCACGCAGCCAGGCTGCGCCTTTGCGGCGGGCGTCCGCTTTCGCAGCCGCCAGAGCACTTCAGGGGTACAATGCTCTAGTTTTCCTCAACAGTGATGGCGCTGGCCTCGCACACTTCCACACAGGATTCACAGCCCAGGCACTCTTCGGCGTTCACGGGTTCGGACTTGCCGTCCTTAATCTCGTAAACTTCCACGGGGCACACGTCCACACACTCGCCACAGCCCACGCACTTTTCCGCATCAACATTCACATTATAGCCCATGATATCCTCCCAAGTTGGCAGTATTTCTGCCCATGTAGTACAGCGGCCAAAATCCGCTTGTGCATTGGATAGCTTTAGCCCCCCACCCTGTCAAGTGCCGCACCCGAACCGCCGTAAAACCGGCGTGGACCAAGGCCCTGCAGCCGGGGGGACCATCCCCCCGGCCAGTGGCAGGACTAAAACATTCTGAAATTTCAAATGATTTTCGCAAGGGGGAAATCACACTTTTTCACAAACCGACGCCACACAGGGGTCTGCTCCACCGCTGAAGCTGAGGCGGACAGCCTTCAGGCACCGGTCCGCTCCGGATAACAGCCAGGGCCGGTTGGCCTGCCGCTGCGGGCGGGGACGACAGCCCTGGCCGGGAGCTTTCCGTCAGCTAGGGCGTCAGGCGCGCGTAATAGCCCTTGCCGCCGCGCGCCACCTGCAAAAGTACCTGACCGGCCATGCGCTCCCGCCGGAAAGCCTGCAGCAGGTCATCCAGACTGCGCACGGCCGCGCCGCCCACGGCGGCAATCACGTCGCCCTGGCGCAAAAAGGCGGCCGGCCCGTCCCGCCGCACCCGACTCACCTGCACCTGCCGGCCGTTCTGGGCGGCCTCGAAGCCCCAGCGCCGTTCCATCAGGGCACGGGCCGCAGCGTCGCTGAAAGGCGCCGGCGTCAGCGAACGTTGCAGGACAGCGCCCTCGCGCCGCAACTGCAGACGCAAAGGCGTACCCGCCGTCTGGTTGCGCAGAATATCCGCATAGTCGCGGCGGTCGCGCACGGGGGAGCCGTTGATGCTTTCCAGGATGTCGCCGGCCGCCAGACCCGCCCCTGCCGCCGGCGTACCGGCGAACACGCGGGTAAGCAGCACGCCGCGGGCCTCGCGCAGGCCCAGGGCCATGGCCACGCGGCTGTCCACATCCTGCAGCTCCAGTCCCAGCCAGAGCGGGGCCACCCGGCCCCGGCCCAGCAAGTCCGTCATGACGCGCCGGGCCTTGTTGCTGGGGATGGCGAAGCCAATGCCCTCGGCCCTGGCGTCCACCGCCGTGTTAATGCCGATGAGCACCCCTTCCAGGTTGAGCAGAGGGCCGCCGCTGTTGCCGGGGTTGATGGCCGCGTCGGTCTGGATCAGATCCGTAAAGGCGCCGTTTTTGCTGCGGATGGTGCGCCCCAGGGCCGAAACCACGCCTGTGGTCACTGTATGGTTAAAGCCAAAGGGATTGCCGATGGCCACCACAGTTTCGCCGGGCAGAATATCGTCGGAATCGCCCAGCCGCACAGCGGGCAGGTCGCGCGCACCGGTCAGTTCCAATACAGCGATGTCGAAGTCGGAGTCCGCCCCCCGCACCCTGGCGGGAAATTCCCGCCCGTCCAGCAGGTGGACCATGATCTCGTCTCCGCCGGCGATAACATGGGCATTGGTCAGCACCAGCCCCTTGACGCCGTCCACAATGACCCCAGAGCCGAGGCTCACCCGCTTCTGCCGCCGGGGCGCGCCGCCAAAATCTTCAAAACCCGGCAGACCGGAAATGCCGAAGCCGAAAAACTGTTCCAGAGGCGAAAGGCGCTGACCTTCTACCACATGGGTGCTGGTGATGTTGACCACGGCCGGGGCCACGGCCTGCACCACCCGCACCACAGGCGTGAGCCGCGGGCTGCCGGGGGCCGGGGCCGCCGCTGCCGGCAAGGATGCCAGACAGCAGAAAAGCGCCGCCAGCAGCGGCAAAACCCGCCACCGCAGCGCGTGGGAAATAACAAAAAAAGCGGGAAAAACACGGGGTCGGATCATGTCGCTCTGTCCTTGACGGCATGGATTGGTGCCGCTTTGTACATAAGCACCCCGCGCGCCCGCGTAAAGGGCTGCGGGCGGAGCAATCTGCCGCCGTCCCGAAAAACGGCGGTCCACGTCGACGGTCTGCGGCAGTCAACGCGGCCATGCGTCCCGCCCGATGCCGCCGCTGCCGCATGCCTCTTGCGCCCCGCCCGGCGAGAGGCTACACAAAACTCCATGACTACCGCACTGCTCCAAACCATCGACCCCGGCCTGCCTCTGCCCGCAGACGCCCCCCTGTTGCTGGAAGCCCGCAGCCGCGAAGCGCAGGCCCGGCTGGATTCCCTCACCAAGCCCCAGGGCAGCCTGGGCCGACTGGAGGAACTGGCCCGTCGCCTCTATGCTCTGCGGGGCGAACGGCCCTTGCGCGTTGCCCCGGCGGTCATGCTCACCGTAGCCGGAGACCACGGCGTGGCGGCCCAGAAAGTTTCGCCTTTTCCGCAGGACGTGACCCGGCAGATGGTCCACAATTTTCTGCGTGGCGGGGCCGCGGTCAATGCCCTGTGCGCGGCCTCCGGCATGGACCTTTACGTGGTGGACGCGGGCTGCGCCGGCGGGCCCTTTGCCCCCCACCCCCTGCTGCTGGACCGCCGCCTGGGCGACGGCACTGCGGACATGAGCCGGGGGCCGGCCATGAGCCGGAAGACCTGCCTGGAGGGCCTGCGCCGGGGCGTGACCCTGGCCCGCGAACTGGCGGCCCGGGGCTACCGCTGCCTGGGTCTGGGCGAGATGGGTATAGCCAATTCCACGGCGGGCGCAGCCCTGACCTGCGCCCTGCTGCACCTGTCGCCGGAAGCCATGGCCGGGCCAGGCGCGGGGGCCGACCCCGCAATGGTGCACCACAAGGCGACCGTGCTGCACCAGGCCCTCACGGCCAATGCCGGGCTGCTGGACGAAGGCGACGCTGTAGACGCCTTGGCGGCCCTGGGCGGCTTTGAACTCACGCTTATGGCCGGACTGCTGTTGGGTGCGGCAGCGGAGCGCCTGCCCGTGCTGGTGGACGGCTTCATCTGCACGGCGGCCTGCGTGGCAGCCCTGCGCATAGCGCCGGAGGCCGCGCCGGCGGTTTTTCTTTCGCACGCTTCGGCAGAGCCGGGGCACGCCCGCATGACGGCAGCCCTGGCGGATCTGCTGCCCGCGCCCCTACTGCGGCTGGACATGCGCCTGGGCGAAGGCACAGGCGGAGCCGTGGCCTACAACCTGCTGCGTTGCGCCGCCGCCGTCTTCAACGACATGGCCACCTTTGACGAAGCCGGTGTGGCGGAGAAACTGCCGTGAGCCCTGCGGCAGTCAGCGCCCCCCTGCTGCGACTGGAGGGGGTGACCCGCCGGTTTGCCGTACGCCGGGGCTTGTGGGCCGCGCGGGGCAGCCTGCTGGCCGTCAATGACGTAAGTCTGGATTTGGCTCCGGGGGAAAGCCTGGGGCTGGTGGGCGAATCGGGCTGCGGCAAATCCACCTTGGGGCGGCTGGCCTGCGGCCTGTTGCCGCCCACCACAGGGCGCGTGCTGCTTGAGGGCCGTCCCTTGCCGCCGGCGGGCGCAGCCAGCTGGGCCGCCGGGCGCATCCAGATGGTTTTTCAGGATCCGTTTTCCTCCCTCAATCCCCGTTTGACCGTACTGGCTTCAGTGTCCGAGCCCCTGGCCGCCCAGGGCGTGCCCAGGGCGGAACGCCACGCCAGGGCTGCAGCCATGCTGGCTACGGTCGGGCTGGAAGGCGCGGGCGGCCGGTATCCGCACCAGTTTTCCGGCGGGCAGCGCCAGCGGGTGGCCGTGGCCCGCGCCCTGGTCACGGAGCCCTTGGCCGTGGTCTGCGATGAGCCCGTTTCCGCGCTGGACGCCTCAGTGCAGGCCCAGGTGCTCAATCTGCTCTGCGACGTGCGGGAGCGCTTCGGCCCAGCCTACCTGTTTATTTCGCACGACCTTGCCGTAGTGGATTTTCTGTGCACCCGTGTGGCCGTCATGTATCTGGGCCTGGTGGTGGAAGAGGCCCCCGCCCGCACCCTGCTGACAGACGCGGCCCACCCTTACAGCCGCGCTCTGGCGGCGGCCATGCCGGGCCGCAACGGCCGCCCGCTGGAAGGCGAACTGCCGAGTCCTCTGGCCCCGCCGTCGGGCTGCCCCTTCCACCCCCGCTGTCCTGAGGCGCGGCCCCTGTGCCGCGAAAGCCTCCCACAATGGAAAACCCTGGCCCCAGGCTGGCGCGTGCGCTGCCATCGGGCCTGAACCCGCGCCGCCGGGCAACGGGACGCCAGACGGCCGGGAGGCTACCGGCTTGCCCTTTTGCGTGTTGCGGCATAGCATAATCCGTCCGCCTTTAACAAAAAAGGCGTCGGACGACCTGTCTGGACCGCCTATGCAGCACACCGCCCCTTCTCCTTTTTCCAGCACGGAGCGCAAAATCCTGCTCGTAGTGCTGGTGGCCATTCTGGGCACGGGCCTGAGTACCTACGCCATCTTCCAACAGACGCTCAGCCGCGTTATGACCGCCACCCTGGTCAACCGTTCCGACGCCGTCTTCAGCCTGCTGGGCCAACGCATTCCGCCCGCCAGCCTTACCTGCATCCGCAGCCGTGAAGACGCACACGGCCCCCTCTACCGCAGCGTGCACAGAATGCTGGCCAACACCCGTCACCTTACGGCCGTGCGTTACCTGTACACGGCCAGCCGCAACGCCGCGGGCCAGGTCACCTATGTAGTAGACGGGCTCCCCCTCGACGCCGCAGACTTTCGCTATCCCGGCGACCTGCTGGAATCTGAGGTGCTCCCCATGGTGCGGCGCTGTCTGGACGGGCAGACGGTCTGCGAAGGGGCCGTGCTGCAGACCTCCTGGGGCAAAATCATCCCGGCCTGCGCGCCCATAGCTGATGACAGGGGCGTGGTGGGGGCCCTGGTCATAGAATACGACCTGGACGGCTTCGCCACCGACATCCGGCGGTCTTTTTCCTACAGTCTGGTGACCACGGGCGTCATTGCCCTGGGCATTGCGCTGCTCACGGGCTGGTTGCTGCGTCGACTGGCCGTGCCCCTCTATCGCCGACTGGCCTATACGGACCTGCTCACCGGCGTTTACAACCGCAATGCTTTTGAACTGGACCTGCGCCGCCTGCACAACACGGGTGCGGAAAAAAATCTTGTGCTTCTGAGCTGCGACCTCAATCTGCTCAAGACCATCAACGATCAGCGCGGCCACGCGGCGGGCGACGCCACCATCCGCACCCTGGCGGGATTGCTGGTGCGCCAGTTTCAGGATGCGGGGCAGACCTACCGCATCGGCGGCGACGAATTTGTGACTGTCCTGCACGGCGTATCGCCTGAAAGCATACTCCAGACCATTACGGCAATGGAGGCCAAAGCGCAGGGGACGGCCATCGCCGGCTTTCCACTGAGTTTCGCCTGGGGCGTGGCCGCCTTTGACCCAGAACAGGACGCCAACCTCCACGCCACCCTCACCCGCGCCGACGCCCGCATGTACGCCCGCAAACACGCCTGCAAGAAAGCCCCGCCCCAGAGCCCCGCGCGGCCTTGCTCTCCGGAAGACAAACCGGCGCAGTAGCGCAGTTTGCCGTTGGTTTCCCCTTGCAAAAGGCCTGCGCCCTTGTGGCGGGCCCCTGCGACACGCCGCCAAGACATTGCAGGGTAACGTCGTCTGAACGCAGCGACAAAACAGTCTGCCGCGCTGCAGGGACAAACTTGCCTTGCAGCCATGCTGTTGGTAAAAAAATCGGTTGCGAGGTAGCCATGTCCAAAAAATCCGTAACCCGAGTGGATCCCCTGACTCTGGCCCTGCCCCTGGGTGGCGTGGACAGCCACGCCCATCTGGACGGCGAAGAATTTGACCAGGACCGCGAAGCCGTGCTGACCCGCGCCAGGGCCGTGGGCCTGAGCCAGATAGGCAATATCTTTCAGGGGCCGGAAGCCTTTGCCGCGGGGCGCGGCCTGTTTGACGCCCACCCGGAAGTTTTTTTTGTACTGGGCGTCCACCCCTGCGAAGGCCAGCGCTGCACTCCGGCCTGCCTTGCGGCCATGGACGCGGCTTTTGCCGCCGAACCGCGCTTACGGGCCGTGGGCGAAATCGGCCTGGACTTTCACTGGCCGGACTGCCCGCGCGAAATCCAGCTGCAGGCCTTTGCCGACCAGCTGGACCTGGCCCGCGCCCGCAATCTGCCCGTGGTCATCCACTGCCGCGACGCCGAAGACGAAGCCCTGACCCTGCTGGAGGCGCGCGGTTTTGCCGGCTACCCCCTGCTCTGGCACTGCTTCGGCAAAGGGCCGGACCTGGCCCGCCGCCTGACGCACAACGGCTGGCACATTTCCGTGCCCGGCCCCATCACCTACAAGGCCAACGAGAATCTTCGCCAGGCCGTGCCCTTCATTCCCGCCGACCGCCTGCTGCTGGAAACGGACGCCCCCTACCTTGCTCCCCACCCCTGGCGCGGCCAACGCAACGAGCCTGCCTTTACGGTCTTCACGGCCCAGGCCCTGGCCGCAGCGCGCGACGAAGATCCCGCCCGGCTCTGGCGGCGCTGCGGCGACAACGCCCGCCGCTTCTTCGGCCTGACGACGCAGGCCTGACCCCACGCCGCGTCTGCAGATTCGGGACAGAACCGCGAACAGCGCCTCTTCCCCGCTTGCCGCACCTTTGGGCCTGGCGAAGATCTACGTACAGCCAGGCATTGACGCCGCTGGGCGACAGGGTCCCACTGTACTCGCCGCAAGCGGCGTGCGACCCACGGCGGGCAGTTTTGTCCGTCCCTGCGCCGCGCCCGACACAGGAGAAAAGACCGGCGGGCAAAACTTGCCGTCCGCGCCAGGTTTTTGGCGCGCTCGGCCGTCCTTTTCCTGCCGTCGCATGGGCTGCGCCCTTTCACACAGCATACAATACTTCTTTTTTACTATATTTTTTTATTCTGGCACGCAGTCTGCATCCTTCCGTGCACGCCATTGGCGCAGTGAGCGTTCTGAACACAACAGCCAGAGCTGGGGAGGAAACTACCATGAGCAACCAACTGGATTACGAAATCAACAAAGAACTGGGCGAGTGCTACCTGTTTATGGGCGATTTTGACAAGGCCGAAGAATATTACCGCAAAGCCGCCAGCAGCGGCGCGCAGAATGCCGCGCCCTATATGGGGCTGGCTACGGTGGCCGTGCAGCGCTCCGAGCTGGACAAGGCCCTGGTCCTCTACCAGAAGGCCGCCGCCGTGGAAGAAACCGACAAGGCCCTCTGCGGCATCGGCCTGGTACTGATGGAACAGGGCAAGCACGAGGCGGCCTATGACCACTTTGCCCGCGCCCTGCACAAATCGGCGGAAAATATCGTGGCCCTCAACTGCCTGGTGCGCGAGGCCTACCAGCTGGGCCGGGTGGAAGAAGTCCTGCCCTATCTGGAAGACACCCTGCAGACCGGCGCGGAGGCCGAGGCCGTGCGCGTGACTCTGGCCGGCTGCCTCATCTATCTGGGCCGCAGCGATGAAGCCCGTCAGCACCTGGAAAGCGTGCTGGGCGTCAACCCCGGCAACGCCAGCGCCAAGGAACTGTTCGACACCATGGCCGCCTGAACCAGAGCGCCGCAACATCCCCTCCCCACATGATTTTCCGGCCTCGACAGGCGTCGGGGCCGGGAAATCCTTTCTCCGGAAGGGGCCACGCTCTGCCCACATCCCTGAAGTTTCTTCAGGGATTTTTTTGCCGAACGGCCCGGCCGCCTTATTGACGCGCCCCGGCCCGCCAGCTATAGACCCCTCTGCGCCGCAACGCGGCTTCTGTCGCCGTGCCCCTCGCGCCCGCCCACGTGCGGATCTTTTTACCCGCCTTCAGAGGGCGTCGCCATGCACCTGCCCGTTCCCTGCATCACCGTGGGGCTGCTGCTTTGCTCCAACGTTTTCATGACCTTTGCCTGGTACGGGCACCTGCGTTACAAAAGCGCGGCTCTGCCTCTGGTCATTCTGACCAGCTGGGGCCTCGCCTTTTTTGAATACACCTTGCAGGTGCCGGCCAACCGCATAGGTTATGGCTATTTTTCCGCCGCGGAACTCAAAACCGTGCAGGAGGTCATCTCGCTTTGCGTGTTCATGGCCTTTTCCGTCTTCTGGCTGCACGAACCCCTGCGCTGGAACCATGTGCTGGGCTTTGCCCTCATCGTGCTGGCTGCCTGGGTCATCTTTAAAAAATGGTAAGCCCATGTGGGAACTGACGCTGCCCGTCCTGCTGGCGGGCATGGCCGCTGCCCTGGGGGGCGGCTTTATCGACGCCATCGCCGGCGGCGGCGGGCTGGTGACCATGCCCGTGCTGCTGCTCACCGGCGTGCCCCCGCACATGGCCCTGGGGGCCAACAAAGTCAGCGCCTGTCTGGGCACGGGCGTGGCCCTGGGCAACTTTGCCCGCAGCCGTCTGGTGCTCTGGCGCGTAGCCCTGGCCGGCCTTGGTTTCTCCCTGCTGGGCTCCTGGGTCGGATCCCGTCTGACCCTGCTGCTGGACGCCGCCCTGCTGGGCAAAATACTGGTGGCTCTGCTGCCCGTGGGCCTCTGCGCCACCCTGCTGCCCCAAAAAGACCGCAGCCTGCCCCCCCTGCCTCTGCAGGGACCGCGCTTCTGGCTGCCCGTAACCCTGGTCTGCCTGCTGCTGGGCGCGTACGACGGCTTTTTCGGCCCCGGCACCGGCAGCTTTCTCATTCTGGCCTTCCACTGGGTGCTGCGCATGGGGCTCATGCAGGCTTCGGCCACGGCCAAGGTGCTCAACCTGGCCTCCAATCTGGGCGGGGCCACGGTCTTCGTCCTCAACGGCGTGGTGCTCTGGAAGCTGGCTTTGCCCATGGCCGCGGCCTGCTGCCTGGGCAACTGGCTGGGCAGCCGCATGGCCATCCGGGTGGGGCCCGCCGCCGTGCGCCGCTTTCTGGTGGTTTCCCTCAGTCTGCTGCTGCTTTCGCTGGTCTGGCAGTATTTTTTTGCATCGGCAGGCTAAGCGCCGCACCAGCCCCCAGCCTTTATACTGTTCGCTGCCCTGCAGGCACGCGGCTCCCGGCCCACGCGGCTGCGCTTCTTTTCTTCAGGTTGCGGGCCGACGCGGGCCGCGCTACACTGCTTTGGCAAACCGAGGTTAGACCTATGAAAATCACCATTCTGGACGGCGCGGTGCTCAATCCCGGCGACGTGGACTGGGGTCCCATCACCGCTCTGGGCGATGTAACCATTTATGACGAAACCCCGGCGGACAAACTGGCGGAACGGGCCAAAGGCGTGGACG
The DNA here is from genome assembly GCF_004309735.1 of Desulfovibrio legallii. Classification (NCBI taxonomy): domain Bacteria; kingdom Pseudomonadati; phylum Thermodesulfobacteriota; class Desulfovibrionia; order Desulfovibrionales; family Desulfovibrionaceae; genus Desulfovibrio; species Desulfovibrio legallii. The sequence continues at coordinate 23,167 of NZ_SIXC01000017.1, read as the reverse complement.
TGCTGCTGACCAACAAAACGCCCCTGGGCTGCGCAGATCTGGAAAAAATTCCCGACGTGCGCATGGTGGGCGTGCTGGCCACGGGCTACAATACCGTGGATATCGCCGCCCTGGCCAAGCGCAACGTGCCTGTGTGCAACGTGGTGGCCTACGGCGTGAGCGACGTGGCGCAGCACGCCATGGCCCTGCTGCTGGAACTTTGCCGCCACACCACCCTGCATACCGAAAGCGTCAAAAATGGCGACTGGATCAAAAGCCGCAACTGGTGCTACTGGAAAATTCCACCTGTCTGTCTGGAAGGGCTGACTATGGGCCTCATCGGCTTCGGCTCCATTGGTCGGCGCATGGGCGAACTGGCCCACGCCTTCGGCATGAGCGTGCTGGCCTACTGCCGTACGCCCAAGGATCCGCCCGCGTACAGCCCCTTTACCTTTGCCCCGCTGGAACAGCTGCTGGCCGCCGCCAACGTGGTTTCGCTGCACTGCCCCCTGACCGAAAGCACGCGCCATATCATCAATGCCAAAACCCTGGCCCTCATGCCCAAGGGGAGCTTTTTGCTGAACACGGCGCGCGGCCCCCTGGTGGACGAAGCCGCCGCGGCAGCTGCCCTCAAAAGCGGCCAGCTGCGCGGCCTGGGCACAGACGTACTTTCCACCGAGCCGCCCCAGATGAACAACCCCCTGCTCAGCGCGCCCAACACGCTGATCACCCCGCACATTGCCTGGGCCACCACCCGCGCCCGCCAGAACATCATCAACCTCACAGCGGAAAACATCCGCCGCTGGCAGGCCGGTACGCCCATCAACGTGGTCAACGGGGTCAAATAACCGTGCGCATAGACATCCATACCCACGCCTTTCACCCCAAAATCGCGCGTAAAGCCGTGGACCACCTCAATGCCTACTATCAGCTCACCTGCGCCGGCGATGGCACCATAGACCACCTGCTGGCCCGACAAAGCGCCGCCGGAATTGACAAATGCGTGGTGCTCTGCGCGGCCACGGCCCCGGCCCAGGTCATCCCGGCCAACAATTATGCCATAGCCCTGCAGCGTGCGCATCCCGACAGGGTCATTGCCTTCGGCACCCTGCACCCCGGCTACGCCCAATGGCAAAAAGAGCTGGACCGCCTCAAGGCCGCCAACATCCGGGGGATCAAGCTGCACCCGGACTTTCAGGGCTTTCGCCTGGACGACCCGCGCCTGTGGCCCATCTTTGAAGCGGCTCAGAAGGATTTTATTTTTGAAATCCACATCGGCGACGCCATGCGCCCGGAAAGCGCGCCCTCCTGCCCCTACAAGCTGGCCGCCATTCTGGACGCCTTTCCAGGCTTGCGCATCATTGCCGCCCACTTCGGCGGCTACCGCATGTGGGCGCACTCGCTCAAGGTGCTGGGCGGCAAATTGCGGGAAAATCTCTGGCTGGACACCTCCAGCACCTCGCCCTTTGCCACGCCCTTGCTGTTACGACGGCTGCTGGCCGCCTTCCCGTCAGAGCGCATCCTCTTCGGCACAGACTGGCCCCTCTACGATCCTCTGGACGAACGCCGCCGCCTGCAACAAAAAGCCGGCCTCGACGCTGAGGGAATGGACCGCCTGCTGACCAACGCCGCGGCCCTTTTCGGCCCAGGCCACGGGCAAGACGCCGCCGCGCCGGTCCAGGCAGTCCCGCCCCTTTCCGTGGCCGCCGGCCATTGACAAGCCGCCCCCTTACCGTATAAAGCAGGGCCAGGCCGGGCGGCGGCAGCACTGCCAACCCCGTCAGGTCCGAAAGGAAGCAGCGGTAACAGCCGCTGCCGGGTGTCCGGCCCCTGGAAGCCGCAACGGTTCGCCGTTGCGGCTTCTGCGTTATGGCCCGCAACCCGCCAGCCCGGCGACGGCAAGACCGCGCATACACCGGGGCAAAAACGCCCCGGCTGGTAGGGCATTGCAATGTTGCAATGCCCTGGCGGTTGCGTCAGCAGGGTAGTGTCAGAATTGTTCGCACATTGCGTAGCCGCCAAGTGGTTATGCCTGGGTTGGGCCTCAAAGTGCGGGCGCGGGCAGCCTCTTCCCCACACGGCCGTTTCGCCTTATACTGCAGCCAGTGTTCCCTGGGGCTCAGCCCGCTGCACGCGTGCCGGGCCCCATTCGACCGCGACGACGGAACAGTTCGCCGCAGGGATTTTTACGGGCGGCAGCACACGCCCCACAACCTTGTTACTGAAGGCATTATGAGCACTCCACGCCCCGGCTTTTCCCTCCTGATCTGCCCGGACGGCCAGCTCCTGCGCGCCCGCCTGGACCGCCTGCTGGCGGCCCATCCCCCCCGCTCCGGCGTCTGGGAACGCCGCGTCTACTGGGGCGATGAGGAACCGCCAGCCGCTTTCTGGGAAGAGCTGACCCTGCCCGGCCTGCTGGGCGCCTCCCGCGCTCTGGTGGTGCGGCAGGCCCAGCTCTGGCCCGTGGCAGTGTGGAAAAAACTTTCGCGCGCGCTCTCCCGCCCTACAGAACAGTGCTGGCCTTTTTTTTGCCTGGAAGTCCCGTGGGAAAAAGGCCAACCCAAACTGCCCGCGGCCCTGACCAAGCTGCGCTGCCTGAAGTTTGCTGAAGAACAGGGCTGGCTGTGGCGGCACGAGGGCCTCACCCCCTACAGTCTTAAAAACCACCTTGTGCAGCGGGGCCGTGCCCTGGGCCTGCGCTTTGCGCCCGACGCTCTGGAACGGCTCTGCGCCTCGGTGCCGCCCGACGCCAGAGCCGTGGAAAACGAGCTGGAAAAAATTTTGCTGCTGCGGGCGGCGCTGACGGCCCAGGGCGCGCCCCAGCCCCCTGAGGTGGACCTGAGCCAGATCCCCACAGGCGGCTGGAGCCCGGACTGCAACGTCTTTGCCTGCATCCAACATATGGAGGCCGGCAATATCACGGCCCTCTGGCAGGAGCTGGCCCGCAACGAAGACGGCTCCGGCCTGCTTTTCTCCTTTCTGGCCCTGCTGGCCAGGGAACTGCGTCTGCTCTGGCAGATCAAAGCCGGTGAGAACGTACGCCTTTACCCCAAGGACGCCGCGGCCAAACGCGCCCTGGCCGCACGCCTGAGCCCCGCAACCCTGGCCGAGGCTCTGGCCCATGTTATGGACGCCGAATGGCAGGTCAAGAGCGGCCGCCGCAGCCCGGAACAAAGTCTGGATTTTCTGGCCGCACGCCTCACGGGGCTGCTGGCCCCGGCGGAGACCGCCCACTGACTGCGGCACGCTTGCCGACGCGGCGTCTTCTTTCCGCCGCCCAACCCCTTGCACACCTCTGAAAACTGCTTACTTTATGACAGCAAAGCCGGCATCCAATCCTTCAAGCTATCTTGGCCACAGGGCCAGAGTGCGTGAACGGCTGGCCCACGAGGCCACGGCAGTAGCGGATTATGAAGTGCTGGAGCTTTTACTGGGCTATGGGCTGACCCGCAAGGACACCAAGCCTCTGGCCAAGGAACTGCTGCAGCGTTTCGGCAGCATCCGCGGCGTGCTGGACGCCCGTCCGGACGAACTGCTGGCCGTGCCCGGCTTTGGACCGGGGCTGCTGGCCTTCTGGCAGGTACTGCGCGAAACCCGGGCCCGCAGCGTGGCGGCCCCGGTACGCCGACGCGAGGTGCTGGCCACCCCGGAAGCCGTGGCCCGAATGGCCCAGGCCCGGCTGGCCGGATGCCCGCACGAGGAATGCTGGCTGGCCCTGGTGGACCAGCGCAACGGCCTGATCGCCTGGGAACGCCTGCGTCGCGGCGGCGTGGCGGAGATACCCCTCTACCCCCGCGACGTGCTGGAGGCGGCCCTTGCCCACAAGGCCGGCGGCATCATCCTGGTCCACAACCACCCCGGCGGGCATGCCCTGCCGTCACAGGCGGACAAACTGCTGACGGAGGAACTGCAAAGGCTGGCGCCGCGCCTGGGCCTGCGCTTTCTGGACCATGTCATCGTTACAGAGGGAGACTGCTACAGCATCACGCAAGCACAGCGCATATGCCTGCAGTCGGGGAGTAATATATGAGCGATTTTGACAAAAAAACCACTTTGACGCCCAGCGAAACCGGCCCCACGCCCGACGCGAACCCGCAGCCGGAGCATGAGGCCGCCGCGCCCGAAACCGGCGAACACGAAGGCGGCCCTTCCGCCCAGGCCGTGCCCGACGTGCTGCCCGTACTGCCCGTGCGCGATGTGGTCATCTTTAATTATATGATCCTGCCCCTGTTCATCGGGCGGGAAAAATCCGTGCGCGCCGTGGACGCGGCCCTGCAGAACGGCCGCCATTTGCTGGTCTGCGCCCAGAAGGAAGAAAGCACCGAAGACCCCCGGCCTGAAGACCTCTACCAGGTGGGCACGGTGGTGCAGGTCATGCGCATGCTCAAAATGCCCGACTCGCGCGTCAAAATCCTGGTGCAGGGCGTAAGTCGCGCCAAGGTGGAGGCCTTCAGTCGGGTGGAACCCTATCTGGAGGCCCGCATCACCACCCTGAGCGAACGCACGGCCGTCACCGACGCCACGGTGGAAGCCCTGTTGCGCTCCGTACGCGAGCAGAGCGAAAAAGTGCTCACCCTGCGCGGGCTTTCCTCGCCGGACGTGCTGGCCGTGCTGCAGGGCGTGGACGACCCCGGCCGCCTGGCGGACCTCATCGCCGCCAACATGCGCGTAAAAACCGCCGAGGCCCAGCGCATCCTAGAAACGGAAGACCCCATCGAACGCCTTATGCTGGTCAATACCCAGCTCCAGCGCGAAGTGGAAGTGGCCACCGTGCAGGCCCGCATCCAGAGCTCCGCCCGCGAAGGCATGGACAAGGCGCAGAAGGACTATTTTCTGCGCGAGCAGCTCAAGGCCATCCGCAATGAGCTGGGCGACAAGGACGAAGACGCCGAAGAAGACCTGGAAAACCTGCGCAAGGCCCTGGATAAAGCCGGCCTGCCCAAGGATGTGCGCAAAGAGGCCGACAAGCAGCTGCGCCGCCTGGCGGGCATGCACGCCGATTCCTCCGAAGCCAATGTGGCGCGCACCTATCTGGACTGGCTGGTGGAGCTGCCGTGGAAAAAGCTCTCCCGCGACCGCCTGGACATCGCCCACGCCAAGGAAATCCTGGATGCAGACCACTGTGGTCTGGACAAGGTCAAAGACCGCATCCTGGAATTTCTGAGCGTACGCAAGCTCAACCCCCAGTCCAAGGGCCCCATCCTCTGCTTTGCGGGCCCTCCCGGCGTGGGCAAAACCTCGCTGGGGCGCTCCATTGCACGGGCCATGGGCCGCAAATTCCAGCGGCTTTCTCTGGGCGGCATGCACGACGAGGCCGAAATCCGCGGGCACCGGCGCACCTATATCGGGGCCATGCCCGGACGCATCATCCAGGCCCTCAAACAGGCCGGCACGCGCAACCCCGTCATGGTCCTCGACGAAGTGGACAAGATCGGCACGGACTTTCGCGGCGACCCCTCCTCGGCCCTGCTGGAAGTGCTGGACCCGGAGCAGAACTACACCTTCAGCGACCACTACCTGAACGTCCCCTTTGATCTCTCCAAGGTCATGTTCATCTGCACCGCCAACCACTTGGACACCATCCCGGCGCCCCTGCGCGACCGCATGGAGGTCATCTCCCTGCCCGGCTACACCCTGCAGGAAAAGACCGAAATCGCCCGCAAGCACCTGCTGCCCAAAAAAGTTGAAGAAAACGGCCTAGAAGGAAAAGATGTGGTTGTAAGCGACGCGGCCCTGGTCAAGGTGGTGCGCGAATACACCCGCGAGGCCGGCCTGCGCAATCTGGAGCGTGAGCTCTCCTCCATCTGCCGCAAACTGGCCCGCCGTAAGGCCGAAGGCGAAGACGGCCCCTTCAAGGTGGGCGTGGCGGATGTGGAAAAGCTCCTGGGCGCGCCCCGCTTTATAGAAGATGAAAAGGAAAAGACCCTCCTGCCCGGCATGGCTCTGGGCCTGGCCTGGACCCCGGCGGGCGGCGAAGTGCTCACTGTAGAGGCCACGGTCATGAAGGGCAAGGGCGGGCTCACCCTCACCGGTCAGCTGGGCGACGTCATGAAGGAAAGCGCCCAGGCGGCCCTGAGCTACATCCGCAGCCGGGCCGACGAGCTGGGCGTGGACCCCGGCTTCATCACCAAACACGACATCCATGTGCATGTGCCCGCAGGGGCCACGCCCAAGGACGGCCCCTCGGCGGGCGTCACCCTGACCACGGCCCTCATCTCGGCCCTGAGCGGCCGCTGCGTGCGCGCCGACCTCTGCATGACCGGCGAAATCACCCTCCAGGGCCGGGTGCTGCCCGTGGGCGGCATCAAGGAAAAGATCCTGGCGGGCGTGGCGCGCGGCCTCAAGCACGTGGTCATCCCCTACCAGAACGTGAAGGATCTGGAAGACGTGCCCAAAGACCTGCTCAAGCGCATCAGCGTGCACCCCGTGCACCACTATGACGAACTGCCGTCTCTGGTCTTTGAAGACGCCCAGGGCGGTGCGCGCCCGACGGGCAGCGGCTCCGGTCGGGGCGGCAAGGCTAAAACCGCTGCGGCCAAAACCGCCGCCAGGCCGCGCGCCCGGCGACGGGAAGGCGCGGAGGCCTAGTGCGTCTGGGCGAGTATCTGGCTCTGGCGGGCCGGCGTTTGCAAAAGGCGGGGGCGGACAGCCCCCGCCTTTGCGCGCAGGTGCTGGCCGAAAATCTGCTGGGCCTCAGCCGTCTGGAATGCGTGCTGGCAACCCGGCGGGAGCTGGACTCCCGCGAAATCGCAGCCCTGGACGCCCTTGTGGACCGCCGGGCCGCAGGCGAACCCCTGGCCCACATCACAGGCCACAAGGAATTTTACGGCCTGGACTTTCTGGTCACGCCGCAAACCCTTATTCCCCGCCCGGAAACGGAACTGCTGGTGGATACGGCTCTGGAGCTGCTGCCCGATCCGCAGGGGGAACTCCGCTTTGCCGACCTGGGCGCGGGTTGCGGCTGCATCGGCCTGGCCCTGGCCCGTTGCCGACCTCGCTGGCGCGGCCTGGCCCTGGACCTCAGCGCAGAGGCCCTGACCGTGACCCTGGCCAACGCCCAACGCCTGGAGCTTGCGCACCGGGTACGCCCCGTGCGGGCCGATCTGTTTGCCCCGCCCCTGCGGCCCGCAAGCCTTGACCTGGTGGTGAGCAACCCCCCCTATGTGGCCCCGGGCGAACGTTCGCGGGTCATGGCCGAAGTGCTGCGTTTTGAGCCGCATACAGCCTTGTTTTCGCCGCAAAACGGCCTGGCCCACCTGGACGCCGCAACCCAGGCCGCAACACGCAGCCTGCGGCCCGGCGGCCTGCTGCTGCTGGAACACGGCGACAGGCAGGGCGAAGCTGTGCGGGGCCTGCTGGTCCAGGCCGGCTTTGCTGCCCCCCAGACGCGCCGGGATCTGGCCGGGCTTGAGCGTTGCACTCTTGGCCGGAAAGCGGCACTATAAAAAAGCAGCCTTGTCAGAAACGCTGCGGAAACACGGCTTGCGCTTCTGGGCAGAGTGCAGTAGTATAAATGCCGTTTTTCCGCGTCCGGCGCGGACGAACGCCCCCTGCAGCCCAAGGGCGCAAACAGAAATTTGTCGCAAAATGCATTTTTTGCTTGCCAAGCAGGGTGGAAATAGCTAAGAAGCAGTGTTGCCGCTGGCGTAGCTCAACTGGCAGAGCAGCTGATTTGTAATCAGCAGGTTGCGGGTTCGAGTCCCATCGCCAGCTCCACAAAAAGCAGAACAAAGATCGCAATAGGGATCTTTGCCAAGCTCAGTGGAGGGGTTCCCGAGTGGCCAAAGGGAACAGACTGTAAATCTGTCGTCGTAAGACTTCGGTGGTTCAAATCCACCCCCCTCCACCACCACTTTTCCGTCTTCCCTTAATAAGGGACGGTAGGTGGGTGGTTACAAAAAACTGCCTTGGCTGTAGGAGACAGGAAGCCTGTCGGGGTACTACGGTAATGTGCGGGAATAGCTCAACGGCTAGAGCATCAGCCTTCCAAGCTGAGGGTTGCGGGTTCGAATCCCGTTTCCCGCTCCATTCCTGCTGGCCCTACCCCCCTTCAGTCATCTTGTCCGCCAATGCACGTTCCCTGGTGTCCAGGGACTGAATGCGGATAGCGGGCCGCCCTCACGGCCTTGCCCCCTGCCGCAGCCGTTACGCGAGGAGCAGGCGTTACAGCACGCGCGAACCCGATTTATCAGTGTAACGCAGGTAAAACGCAAAACTTTTTTCTCCAGGGAGACGTACAATGGGCAAGGAAAAATTTCAGCGCAAAAAGCCCCATGTAAACATCGGCACCATCGGCCACATCGACCACGGCAAGACCACCCTGACCGCCGCCATCACCAAGATCGCCGGCCTCAAGGGCGAGGGCAAGTTCATTTCTTATGACGAAATCGACAAAGCCCCCGAAGAAAAAGAGCGCGGCATCACCATCTCTACCTCCCACGTGGAGTACGAGACCGACAAACGCCATTACGCCCACGTGGACTGCCCCGGCCACGCCGACTACATCAAGAACATGATCACCGGCGCCGCCCAGATGGACGGCGGCATCCTGGTGGTGGCCGCCACTGACGGCCCCATGCCCCAGACCCGTGAGCACATTCTGCTTGCCCGTCAGGTGGGCGTGCCCCAGCTGGTGGTCTTTCTGAACAAGTGCGATCTGGTGGACGACGAAGAGCTGCTGGAACTGGTGGAAATGGAAGTGCGCGAGCTGCTCTCTTCCTACGACTTCCCCGGCGACGACGTGCCCGTTATCCGCGGTTCCGCCCTCAAGGCTCTGGAAGCCGACAGCGCCGACGCCCCTGAAGCCAAATGCATTCTGGACCTGCTCCAGGCTTGCGACGACTTCATCCCTGAGCCCGTGCGCGATATCGACAAGCCCTTCCTGATGCCCATTGAAGACGTGTTCTCCATCTCCGGCCGCGGCACTGTGGTGACCGGTCGTGTGGAGCGCGGCGTCATCAAGGTGGGCGACGAAGTGGAAATCGTGGGCATCAAGCCCACCCAGAAGACCACCTGCACCGGCGTGGAAATGTTCCGCAAGCTGCTCGACCAGGGCGAAGCCGGCGACAACATCGGCGTGCTGCTGCGCGGCACCAAGCGTGACGACGTGGAACGCGGCCAGGTGCTTGCCGCGCCCAAGTCCATCACGCCCCACAAGAAGTTCAAGGCCGAAGTGTATGTGCTCGCCAAGGAAGAAGGCGGTCGTCACACCCCCTTCTTCACCGGCTACCGTCCGCAGTTCTACTTCCGCACCACGGACATCACCGGCGTTATCAACCTGCCTGAAGGCGTGGAAATGGTCATGCCCGGCGATAACTCCCAGTTCCTGGTGGAGCTTATCGCCCCCATCGCCATGGAAGCCGGCCTGCGCTTCGCCATTCGCGAAGGCGGCCGCACGGTGGGTTCGGGCGTCGTGACCGAAATCATCGAGTAACGCCATGCGAGTCAACATTATCCTGGCCTGCACCGAGTGCAAACGCCGCAACTACAGCACCCGGAAGAACAAAAAGACCACTACCGGGCGGCTGGAAATGAAAAAGTATTGCCCCTGGGACAAGAAGCACACTGTGCATCGTGAAACCAGGTAACAACCTTTCCGCCGGGGGGCGGTAAGCCCCCCGGACGGCACGCAGGGCAGTAGCTCTAACGGCTAGAGCGGCGGTCTCCAAAACCGCATGTTGGGGGTTCGAATCCCTCCTGCCCTGCCATTTTTTATCCCCGGACGCACCATGGCAAAAAAACAGGCTCAAGCCGTTGACGTAAAGGCGGCCAAAGGTCCCAACCCCGTGGCCCGCTTTGCCCGCTATGTGGAGGACTCCAAGGCCGAGCTGCGCAAAGTCACCTGGCCCACGCTGCAGGAGACACGCAAGGCCGCATTGGCCGTGCTGGGCTTTGTCGCCGTGATGGCTGTCATCCTGGGGCTGGTGGACCTTGGTCTCTCCTCCCTCATCAAGACCATTCTGTCCTGAAGGCCGTTATGAAAGAACCCGTTATCGACGAAACTTCCGAGCTTTCCAAAAAAGCTCGCTGGTATATTGTGCACACCTACTCGGGCTTCGAGCAGCGTGTGCAGAAGACCATTAACGAGTTGCGCCGCACCGGGCAGGACCAGGGCCTGATTGAGGAAGTGGTGGTGCCCACCGAAAAGGTCATTGAGCCCACCAAGGGCGGCCAGCAGCGCACCTCCACCCGCAAGTTCTACCCCGGTTACGTCATGGTGCGTATGGTCATGACCGACCTTTCCTGTCACCTGGTGCAGTCCATTTCCAAGGTGACCGGCTTTGTGGGCGGCAAAAACCGCCCCACCCCCATGCGCGACGCCGAAGCCGAACGCATTCTGGCCCTGATGGAAACCCGCAAGGAGACGCCCCGTCCCAAGTTCAATTTTGACCGGGGCGACGAGGTGCGCGTCATCGAAGGGCCCTTTGGGGGCTTCAACGGCGTGGTGGAAGACGTGAATTACGACAAGGGAAAGCTGCGCGTCTCCGTATCCATCTTCGGCCGGCAAACGCCGGTGGAGCTGGATTTTGTGCAGGTTTCCAAAGGATAACGCGGCCCCTTTTGTCCGGGCGCTTTGCCAGGGTCTTGTGTCCTGCGCGCGCCCGGCTCTTTAATGACCTGCCCGCACGGCGCAATGTCCGCGCCACAGCAGCGATGTAAGGATTACGCACATGGCCAAAAAAGAAGTTGCCAAAATCAAATTGCAGATCCCCGCAGGCGCGGCCAATCCCTCGCCGCCGGTGGGTCCGGCCCTGGGCCAGCACGGCCTGAACATTATGGGCTTCTGCAAGGAGTTCAACGCCCGCACCCAGGACCAGAAGGGCATGATCATCCCGGTGGTCATCACGGTGTACGCCGACCGCTCCTTCACCTTTGTCACCAAGACGCCCCCGGCCTCCGTACTGATCATGAAGGCCGCCAAGATCGAAAAGGGCTCCGGCGAACCCAACCGCAACAAGGTTGGCAGCCTGACCCACGCCCAGGTGGAAGAAATCGCCAAGCTCAAGCTGCCGGACCTCAACGCCGCCAGCCTTGAGTCTGCGGTCAAGTCCATTGCGGGCACGGCCCGCAGCATGGGCATCGACGTCAAGTAAGCTCGCGTGCCGCCGGGAGCGCCGCCGGCGTTCTACCCTTTTGCGCGGCGCAACGGCCTTGTGGCGGCGGGAACCGGCGCGTTGCGTCGGAGATTATCGGCCCGCCCTCGTTGGAATCAATTGTACTGCCGGCCCCGTGCAGTCGGGCCCCGGCAGGAGATGCAAACGACAAGGATTATTCCCATGCCCAATCATGGCAAAAAATTTCGCAACGCCCTTGAAGGGGTTGACCTTCAAGCGCGATTCAGCATTGAAGACGCTGTGAGCAAGTCTCTGGCCGCCGCTTTCGCCAAATTTGACGAAACCGTGGACGTGGCCATTCGTCTGGGCGTTGACCCCAAATATTCCGACCAGATGGTGCGCGGCGCCGTTACCCTGCCCCACGGGTTGGGCAAATCCGTGCGCGTGGCCGTGTTCTGTAAGGGCGAGAAGCAGGCCGAGGCCCGCGAGGCCGGCGCCGACGTGGTGGGCGCCGAAGACCTGGTGGCCAAGGTCAAGGAAGGCTGGCTCGAATTTGACGCCGCCGTGGCCACGCCCGACGTCATGGCCCTGGTGGGCCAGATCGGCCGTGTGCTGGGCCCCCGCGGGCTCATGCCCAACGCCAAGACCGGCTCGGTCACCTTTGACGTGACCAAGGCTGTCACCGAGCTCAAGGCCGGCCGCGTAGACTTTAAGGTGGACAAGGCCGGCGTGCTGCACGCGCCCTTGGGCAAGGTTTCCTTTGGGCCGGAAAAGATCCTAGGCAACCTCAAGGCCCTGCTTGAGACGGTCAATCGTCTCAAGCCCTCGGCCGCCAAAGGCTCCTACATGCTCTCCATGGCTGTTTCCACCACTATGGGCCCCGGCTTCAGGGTGGACATAGCGCAGGTCAAAAAATTTCTTGAAGGCTAAGCCTTCAGGAGCGCCCCCGGTCTTGCGGTTTGTCCGCGGGTTTTGGGGGCGCACTGTCTGAGGAACGGGATTTCGAGTCGAAGACGGCAGGCGGGGGCGACCCCTTAATCTGCCCTGCCCAGACGCTTCTTCTTTGGCTCGGCATTCCACCTGGCAACCCCAACGTGAGAGGTATCACGTGAACAGGTCTGAAAAAGCCGCCGTTATTGAGGCCATCAAGGCTCGCGCCGAGAAGGCTCCTTTTACGGTGCTCACGGACTTCAAGGGCATGTCGGTGGAAGAGCTGACGAACCTGCGTGTCAGCCTGCGCAAGGCTGGCGGCGAATACCACGTCGTCAAGAACACGCTGGCCCGTATTGCTCTGACCGACGGCACGCATGCCGCTATCAAGGACAAGTTCCACGATAACTGCGGCGTGGCCTTTGGGTACGACGACCCGGTGGCGGTGGCCAAGGCGCTTAGTGATTTTGCCAAGCAGAGCAAGCTCTTTGAGCTGCGTTGCGCCAGCCTGGACGGCAAGGCGCTGGACGCCGCCCAGATCGACGCTCTGGCCAAGCTGCCCGGCAGGGAACAGCTTTTGGGTCAGCTGCTCGGCACCATGAACGCCGTGCCCACCAATTTTGTGTCGCTGTTTGCCAACCTGCTGCGTGGCCTGCTCTACGCCCTCAAGGGTATTGAAGAGCAGAAAGGCAAGGCCGCCTAAGGCCTTTTGCAACGCAGCCAAGCCAAATTATTCAGGAGACATATCATGGCCATTACTAAAGAAGAAGTCGTTGAATTTATCTCCAGCATGACGGTGCTGGAACTTTCTGAATTCATCAAAGAACTGGAAGAAAAGTTCGGCGTTTCCGCCGCTGCCCCCGCTGCCGCCATGGTCATGGCTGCTCCGGCCGGCGGCGCCGCTGAGGCCGCCGAAGAGAAGACCGAGTTCGACGTGGTGCTGAAGGAAGCCGGCGCCAACAAGATCGCCGTCATCAAGGTGGTCCGCGCCCTCACCAGCCTTGGCCTCAAAGAAGCCAAGGAAAAGGTGGACGGCTGCCCCTCCACCCTCAAGGAAGCCGTTTCCAAGGAAGAAGCCGAAGAAGCCAAGAAGCAGCTTACCGAAGCCGGCGCCACTGCGGAAATCAAGTAAGTTCCGCGTATACCGGACGCATGGGGCGGGGCCGCAGGGCTCCGCCCTTTTTTGTATGGAGCCCCAGCCAAATGGAGGGGCTCCATACAAAAATTACGTGGGGGCCGCCGCTCCCCACAGTATTCCTATAATTTGCCTACCAGATCCAGGCCCGGCTTCAGCGTGGCTTTACCCGGCTTCCAGCGGGCGGGGCAAACCTGGTCGCCGTGCTCGGCCACAAACTGGGCGGCCTCCAGCTTGCGCAGCAGTTCCTCTACGTTGCGGCCGATGCTGGTGTCGTGGATTTCATAGGCCTTGACCACCCCTTCAGGATTGATGACGAAACTACCGCGCAAGGCCTGTCCTGCCCCTTCGATCATCACGCCGAAAGCCCGGGAAAGTTCGCCCGCGCAGTCCGCCAGCATGGGATAACGGATTTTGGCAATGTTGGGCGAGGCGTCGGCCCAAGCCTTGTGCACAAAGGCGCTGTCCGTAGAGACGGAATACACTTCGCAATTGAGCTTTTTAAAGGCCTCGTAGTTCTCGGCCAGATCTTCCAGCTCCGTAGGGCAAACAAAGGTAAAATCCGCAGGGTAAAAGAAGACCACAGACCAGTGCCCCAGCAACTCCGCATCGGTCACGGTTTTCAGTTCCCCGGCCTGATAGGCCTGCACGCTGAACGGAGCCACTTTTTTGTTGATAAGATTTTCCATACTGTCATCCTTATTCGGCGGAGCGTACCGCTCCGGCAAAGGTTTTTTGCTGTCTCTTTTTGAAAACAGTATTCAATCTTGTTATTCCTGTCAAGAACAGGGCAGCGAGAAATACCGCGTTACTGTAGTCTGCGCACGCCCTAACGACAAGGCCGTCGCGCCTGTGCGTAAAGCGTGCGCTGGTTTGGGGACTGCGCGTTGCTTTTTAAATAAAAGTGGTGCATCCTAGAAGCCGCGCGGACATCCCCAACCGTCACGCTTCCCCGCCTGGAAGCGTTTTGGCAGCCCCGCGCGCTGCCAGACCGCTTTCGGGAGCAGGCGCAATTATGACAGCAAAACCGAGGACCGTGGGCCTGCCGGAATTTCTGGACTTCATGAACCGCAAGGGCCTGAACACCACCTCGCAGCGACGCACCATTGCCGAGGCTTTTTTTGAACTGCCCGGCCACCACTCGCTGGAAGAATTTTACCAGCATATTTTGCAGCGCGATCCCGGCATCGGGCAGACTACGGTTTACCGTACGCTCAAGCTGCTCTGCGACGCGGGCCTGGCTATGGAGATCCACTTCAGCGACGGCATCACCCGCTATGAAGTGGCCAGGCCCGACAGCCACCACGACCACCTGGTCTGCCTCGGCTGCGGTAAGATTGTGGAAATCTGCGATCCCCGCATCGAAAAACTGCAACGCGAACTGGCCGAAAAATACGGCTTCAAACTGCGCGGCCATGTGCACAACCTCTACGGCCTCTGCGCCGAATGCCGGGCCAAGGCCGCCAAAGAGCTTTAGGGCTTTTCAAGGTTGAAACGCCCAGGCGACTGCTTGCGCAACCGCCCACCACGCAAGTTAAGCGCAAGGTATCTGCAAGGTTAAGTTCTGAAGCGCGCGAGCCGTAACTGTTGAGCATATGTATTCTTAAAGGCAAGCTGCGCTGAGACAAACGCACCTTAGCGTTCCCCTGTGGTTGCGGGCCTGCCTTTTAGGGCGCGGCCAGAAAAAATTTATTTCCCCCCGCAAAGAACTTGACTTTCATTTTCTAAAGAACCATCTTCTTGCTACAGACAACCGCGGTTGAGCGTCACATGTCGCGACGCCGCCGCGCCAAGGTGAATGCATATGGATCTGCAACTTGTCCTCATTATTCTTTGCGTCCTGGTGGCGCTGGTCTTCATGATCCGGCGTATGCGCCGCGCCATGCGCAGCGGCCAGTGCGGCTGTGGCTGCGACGGAGGCTGCGACGCCAAGGCGCACCCCACCTGCAATTGCGGCGGGCAGGCAACTATTGAGCCTTTGCACCCGGAAAAAACAGAAAAAAACAAACTGTCCTGAGTGTTCCTGTCACCATGCCGCCTCGGCTTACGGCGGCGGACTTTACTCGCCCCCTCCTCCCGTTTCCCTGGGGGAAACGGATATGCGAAACCCCGGCCTTTCGGTCGGGGTTTCGTCATGTTCAGATGTTGTTGCCCAATTTCTGCTGCGCTGTCCGCACGCCCGGCAACCGGCGATCTGCCGCCACCTGTCCTGGCGGCAGCCGTATACGGCAGTCGGGAACTTCGCCCAGGGCAAGATAATCTGCTCCTCGATCATTTAACACTTGAAATGCTCGCTTACGGCAGGCAAAAGCCTGCCTTCTCGCATTTCGTGGCAAAGGATTTTCAAGAAAATCCTTGCAGAGCAGTTAGCTCATTCCATTCGCTAACTGCTCTAAGCCCGCCTCTGCAGCCGGTCGCGCAACAGAATGGCCAGCAGGTTCATGCCCAGCACCAACAAGAGCAGCACCAGGCCCGTGCCGTACTGCAGAGGGCGGGTTTTTTCGATTTCCGTACCCGCCGTGGCCAGTACATACATGTGGTAGGGCAGGGCCATGACCGCACTGAATACGGAATCGGGCGTGCGCGGGGTGTAAAACACGGCGGCGGTAAACATGATGGCCGCGGTTTCACCCGCCGCACGGGCCACCCCCAAAATGGCTCCGGTAAGCATGCCCGGCAAGGCGCAGGGCAGCACCACCCTGGCGATGGTCTGCGACTTGGTGGCCCCCAGGGCCAGGGAGGCTTCACGGTAAGTATCCGGCACGTTGCGCAAGGCTTCTTCGGCCGTGCCGATGATCACCGGCAGGGTCAGCACGGCCAGGGTCAGCACGCCGGAAAGAATGCTCACCCCAAAGCCGCAAAAAGTGACAAAAAAAGAAAGTCCGAACAGGCCGAAGACCACCGAGGGCACGCCGGCCAGGTTATTGACGCCCAGGCGCACATAGCGGGCAAAAGGGCTGCGGCCCGCATACTCGTGCAGATATACGGCCGAGGCCACTCCCAAAGGAAAGGCCAGCAGCAGCGAGCCCAGCGAGAGAATGGCCGTGCCCACGATGCAGGGCCAGATGCCCCCCTCGGTCATCATGTTGCGGGGCGCCTGGGTGAGAAATTCCCAGCTCAGGGCCGGCAGGCCGTTGCGCAGCAAAAAGGCGCACACCCCGAGCAGAGCCAGAACGTTACAGGCGGCCACAGCCCGCAGCAGCCAGAACATAAGGGTCTGGCGGCGGGCCCGCCGTCGTCCGCTGGCGGGCAGGCGCAGAGCGGACGACGGCGGAGCGGGCGGCGGGACGGGCCTGCCGCCCTGGGGCACGGACGGCAGCGTGGGGGTGGGTATGATGGAAGGCATGAAAATTCCCCTTGTTACAGGCTGGAGGTGCCGGCCTGGCGGTGTTTTTCAGCAATATGTCCGGCCAGAACATTGAAGGCCAGCGTCAGGAAAAAGAGCACTATGCCAATGGCGAACAGGGCATGGTAGTGTTCACTGCGGAAGGGGGCTTCGGCCATTTCCGCAGCTATGGAGGCGGGCATGGGCCGCACCGGATCCAGCAGTGAAGTGGGCAGAATGGCCGCGCCGCCGGCCACCATGAGCACCACCATGGTTTCGCCTATGGCACGGGACATGCCCAACATTACCGCCGTGCCGATGCCGGAAAGGGCGGCTGGCACCACCACGCGCACCGTGGTCTGCCAGCGGGTGGCCCCCAAAGCCAGGGAGGCCTCACGCAGGTCACGCGGCACGCTGTAGAGGGCGTCCTCCGAAACAGAACAGATGGTGGGCACGCTCATAAGGGCCAGCACCAGGGAGGCGTTGAGCAGGTTGAGGCCCGAAGCCGCGCCCAGGGCGTCCTGAAGAAAGGGGGCCAGCACCACCATGCCCAGAAAGCCCAGCACCACCGAGGGCAAAGCCGCCAGCAGCTCCACAAAGGGCTTGACCACGCGGCGCACGGCCGGGTGGGCGATTTCCGTCAGATAAACGGCCGTGAGCACGCCCAGGGGCACAGCCAGCAGCGATGAACACAGCGTCACGGCCAGCGAAGCCGCCAACAGCGGGAAAATGCCGAACAGGCCGGGCTCCTCCGTGGGGTACCAGAGCTTGCCGAACAAGAAATCGATAAAGGAATACTCGCTGAACAGCGGCACGCCTTCCATAAACAAAAACAACACAATGCCGCCCAAAGCCAGCAGAGAACTGCCCGCCAGGACGGCCAGGGTGTGCCGCACCAGATTTTCCCGCATTGCCGTGGAGCGCATGGCCCCTCCCCTTCCCAGATGGTCTTGCATGATTTTTATTGGCCCTGGTCCACACCGGGCGGCCTTGTCCCGCCGACGGCGGAGGCCTCCGCCACGGCAGAGGCCTCCACGCGAGGCTTTATCACCCCGCTGTGTGTGGGTCGTCCTTATTTGGCCAGGGGCACATAGCCCACTTCCAGCACGTTCTTCTGGCCCTTGCCGGGATCCAGCAGGTAATCCACAAAGTCTTTAACGCTGCCGGCAGGCGCGCCGTTGGTAAAGATGAACAGCTCGCGCGCGATGGGCCACTGCTTGGAAAGCGCCGTCTGGGCGTTGGCGGTCACCTTGTTGACCGTAAGGCCCTTGGTGGACTTGTCCACATAGCCCAGACCGATGTAGCCGATGGCGTTTTTGTTTTTAGAAACAGCCTGCACCACAGCGCCGTTGGAAGCCTGCATAAGGGCTGCGGGGCTGACGCGCTGCTTCTTCATGACCATTTCTTCCCAGCACTCAAAGGTGCCGGAAGAGGTGTCGCGTGAGATGACCACGATCTTGGCGTTAGCGCCGCCCAGGTCTTTCCAGTTGGTGATCTTGCCGGTGTAGATGTCGCGCAGCTGCTCAACGGTCAGGCCGCTCACGGGATTGGCGGGGTTAACCACGGGCACGATGGCGTCCACGGCAATGGCCGTGCGCTGCGGGTTCACGCCGTTCTTTTTGGCCGCTTCCACTTCCTTGTCCTTAATGTCGCGCGAGCTCATGGCGATGTCGCACTGTTTTTCCAGCAGGGCCTTGAGGCCGTTGCCCGAACCGCCGCCGGAAATGCTCAGCTCCACGCCGGGGTGCGCGGCCATAAAGGCTTCGCCCGCCTTCTGCACCACAGGCAGCACCGTGGTGGAACCGTTGATAACGACCTGCCCGGCCGCAAAAGCCGGGGCGCTCAAGCTCAGCATGGCCAGGGCCAGAACCAATTTTTTACCAATAAACATGAATATGCTCCTTTGTTGCACTTTGGTTGCGTATGCCGTTCCGGGCGGGCCGTTTCCCGCCGCGTTTCCCTTTTGGCCCGCCTCTGTTACAGAATGATGACGGAACGCAGAACACTGCGTGAAACCGCGCAACACCCTGCCGCGCCGCGCAAAATTCTGTCAGCCCCGTTGACGGCGGCTGTCACGCAATTGTCACACAGCCACCACACGCCTGGCGCACAACCGCGCTGAACTGGGTCGGGAAAAAGGAAGACGCCATGCAGCAGATACTTGTAGTAGAAGATGAGGCCGACATCCGCGAACTGTTACGCTTCAATCTGGAGCGCGAAGGCTTCAGCGTGCTGGAAGCGGCCGACGGCCCCCAGGCCCTGGACATGGCCCGGCGGCACACGCCCGCGCTGGTCCTGCTGGACGTCATGCTGCCGGGGCTGGACGGCTTTGAAGTCTGCCGGCGGCTGGGCGCGCAGACGGAAACGGCTCACATCCCCATACTCATGCTCACGGCCCGCGGCGAAGAGATGGACCGGGTGGTGGGCCTGAGCCTGGGCGCAGACGATTATGTGGTCAAACCCTTCAGCGTACGCGAGCTTATGCTGCGGGTACGGGCCGTGCTGCGGCGCGGCGGACGCGAAACCCAAAGCCCCGCGCTGGAACGTCACGGCATTCGCCTGCGCACGGACGCCCATACCGCCGAAGTGGAGGATACCCCCCTCAACCTCACGGCCACGGAATTTCGCCTGCTGGAAGACCTGCTGCGCCACGCGGGCACGGTGCGCACCCGCGAGCAACTGCTCAACAAGGTCTGGGGCTACTCCTTTGAAGGCTATGCCCGCACGGTGGATACCCATGTACGCCGTTTGCGCGCCAAACTGGGGCCCGCCGCCCCCCTGCTGGAAACTGTGCGCGGCGTGGGCTACCGGATCAAGGAATAGCGCGGCAGAGCCGACGGCGTCATGCCCCCCGCCGCTGGCCCCTCCCCCTGTGACGGAAGGTTGCAGGGCACAACAATCTTATACCCCGGTGAAACACATGCTTTCTTTCAGAACGCGCATTTTTGGCGGCATGCTGGCCGTGGCCCTGGTGGTAGCGGGCATAGCCGTGTTTACGGGCCGTTCGTGGTTTGAGGAGGGCCAGTTGGAGGCCGCGCGGCAGCGCCTGCTGCGTGAAACGACCCTGGCCGCCGCCCTGCTGGCCCAGCTGGGGCCAGAACCGGCAAGTCTGCCCCAACTGGCGCGCATCCTGGACATGCCCCAGGAACGCCTGACCCTCACAGACGCCACGGGGCAGGTGCTGGCCGACACGTCCCCCGGCGCACAGCCGGTGACGCGCCTGGACAACCACGCCGATCGCCCCGAAATCCACGCCGCCCTTATGGGCGAGCCGGGCTTTGCCCTGCGCCCCAGCGGCACCCTGGGCACAGACATGGCCTACGCCGCCGTGCCCGCGGCCACCGGGCGCGTGCTGCGGGTGGCCGTGCCCCTGGACCACCTGCGCCAGGACATCGCCCACCAGGCTTCTTTTTTCACCCGTCTGGGGCTGACGGCCCTGCTGCTTTCACTGGTCCTGGCGGGCGTGCTTTCCGGCGCGCTGCGCCGTTCGCTGGACCAGATGGTGGCGGTGGTGGAGGCCATTTCGCTGGGACATTTTCAGCGTCGACTCCGGCACATCCCCGGCCGGGAATTTGCCCCGCTGGCCGAGGCCGTCAACCGCATGGCCGAGAATATTGAGGAACACATACGCGCCGCCGCAGAGCAGACCGCCCAACTGGAATGCGTGCTGGAAACCATGAGCGACGGCGTGCTGGTACTGGGGCCGCGTGGCCGCATCCGCCGCTGCAACCGCGCCCTGGCCCGATGCTTTCCCCAGGCCGCCGCGGCTCAGGGCGCGCCTGTGGTGGAGGTCATCCCCTCCCCCGCTCTGCAGGAAGCTGTAGACGCCCTTATGGCCGAGCCGGAAGCGCGAAGCGATGAAGCCGAATCCAGGGCCCGCCGGCAACGTTATCTGCACCTGGAGCTGTCTTCGGGCGAAGTCATGTCCGTCTGCCTTTCCCGCCCTTCCGGCCAGGAGGACGCGCACGTGCCCACCGGCGTGGGCGCGGTGGCCGTGTTCCATGATATCACGGAGCTCATGCGCCTGGAGCGCGTGCGCCGCGACTTTGTGGCCAACGTGTCGCACGAGCTGCGCACGCCCCTTACGGCTATCCAGGGCTATGCGGAAACCCTCATGAATCTGGACCTGCCGCCCCAGTGCCGCCGCTTCGGCGAGATCATCCTCAAACACGGCCTGAGCCTTTCGCGCATGGTGGAGGATCTGCTCTCTCTGGCCCGCCTGGAGGGCAAGGGCGGCAGCCTGGAGCTCAGCCCCATTGATCCGCTCGAGGCTCTGAACCAGGCCACGGCCCAGTGTCACGAGAGCCTGGAGGCTAGACGCTGCACGGTAGCGGTGAACATGCCCCAGGGCTGCCGGGTCATGGCCAGCCAGCCCCACCTGACCCAGGTCTTCCGCAACCTGCTGGAAAACGCGGCCCGCTTTACGCCTGAAGGCGGCACTGTGCGCGTGAGCGCGCAGGAAGCGGAAAACACGGTCACCTTTCGCGTGACGGACGACGGGCCGGGCATTCCCAAGGCGGATCTAGAACGGATTTTTGAGCGCTTCTACCAGGTGGAGCGCCACCGGGGCCAGGCCAGCACCGGGCTGGGCCTGGCCATCTGCAAGCACATCATTGAGCGGCACGGCGGCCATATCCGGGCGGAAAGTCCGGCCCCGGACGGCAGCACGGCCCTGGTCTTTACCCTCACACCCGTCCACGGAGCGGCACACTCATGAAGGAAGCACTGCTGACGCGCAAGGTCAGTGTTTTTTACGGGCAGAACAAAGCCCTGCACGAGGTCAGTCTGGAGTTCCCCCCCAGCCGGGTCACGGCCCTCATCGGGCCTTCCGGCTGCGGCAAATCCACCTTTCTGCGCTGTCTTAACCGCATGAACGACCTGGTGCCCGGCGCGCGCGTGGAAGGCGAAATCCTGCTGGACGGGCAAGACGTGAATCGCCCGGACACAGACGTAGTTTCCCTGCGCTGTAAGGTGGGTATGGTCTTTCAGAAGCCCAACCCCTTCCCCAAAACTATTTATGAAAACGTGGCCTACGGCCTGCGCGTCAACGGCCTGCGCGACGAAAGCCTCATTGCCGAAAAGGTGGAGCTTTCCCTGCGCCGGGCAGCCATCTTTGACGAAGTGAAGGACCGCCTGCAGGCCCCGGCCCTGGGGCTTTCCGGCGGGCAGCAGCAGCGTTTGTGCATTGCCCGCGCCCTGGCTGTGGAGCCGGAGGTGCTGCTTATGGACGAACCCGCCAGCGCCCTGGACCCCATTGCCACCCAAAAGATAGAAGAAAGTATCCGCGAGCTGCGGCAATCCCTGTGCATTATCATCGTCACCCACAATATGCAGCAGGCGGCCCGCGTTTCTGACTACACGGCCTTTTTCTACATGGGCAAACTCATTGAACACAATACCACGGACAGCATGTTCACCCGGCCGGCCAAAAAGCAGACCGAGGATTACATTACCGGCCGCTTCGGTTAGAGGGAGGGATTCTCTTATGCAACAGGAAATCAACTACTTGCAGCAACTGCTCGCCACTCTGCGCACCCGTCTGTTGGTCATGGCCGCCAGCGTGGGCATCGCGCTGGAAGAAGCGGGCAAAGCCCTGGCCGCCAACGACCCTGGCAGGGCCACGGCAGTTATGGAAAACGACGCGGCCATCGATGCCCTGGAAAACGAAATTGATGAAATGGCCCTGCAGCTGCTGGCCCGCACCCAGCCCGTGGCCGGCGATCTGCGCTTTGTGGTCAGCGCCCTGCGCATGGTGGTGGACCTGGAGCGCATCGGCGACGAAGCCGTGAGCGTGGCGGAACAGGCCGTGCTTATGCAGGACACGCCGGGCTGCGCCGTGATCCCGCAGGTGCTGCCCATGTTTCAGCGCGCCCGCGAGGCCTATGAACAGGCCGTGCGCATTTTTCGTGAAAACCGCGCCGACGAGGCCCTGCAGTGCATCCACGGCGATGGCGAAGCTCTGCAGTGCGAGGTGCGCATCATCCAGGGCATTATGGAGCGGCTTTCGGATCCGACCTCTGGCCTCAAGCCGCCTTTGGCCATGCACATCATCCTCATCACCCGCTCCCTCACGCGCATCTGGCGGCGCTCCATCAATATTGCGGAGCACGTCTACTTCATCAGCCAGGGCGAGAGCCTCAAACACAACAAGCTCGAAGACAAAACCGCCCCTCCTGCGGCTTTGGCGGACGGGATGGAAGAAGACATTGCCACAGCGACAGAGGATCCGACGACGGCAAATCCTGCGGAGGTCTAACCGGACGGGCGACTTTGTTCTGCAAGGCCGCCCTCGCCGCCGCATCCTCTCTGGCGCGCCTTTGCTATGAAGCGCCGCGCCCCCAGCTGTTGCGCGAAGCCACCTTGGACCGCCGAGCTTGCGAGGCGGGGGCTGGTGTCGTAAGAATTGGGGGAAAATAAGATTTTTTTGATGCCGACAAGGAAACGGCGGATTTTTGCGCGCAGCGGACTCAAGTCCGTGAGCAGCAAAAACCCGCCGTTGACGCCGTCGGCGCAAAAAAGGCTGTTTTTGTCCAAACGGTACGATAATCTCCTGCCCCGCCCTGCGGCTGCCTCTACGCCAGAACCCACCGCCCTGCCGTTGCATCCTCGCCGTTGCATCCTCTCTGGCGCGCCTTTGCTATGAAGCGCCGCGCCCCCAGCTGTTGCGCGAAGCCACCTTGGACCGCCGAGCTTGCGAGGCGGGGGCTGGTGTCCTTGCGAGGCGGGGGCTGGTGTCGTAAGGAT